>DASTBI010000128.1 GCA_035712145.1 Candidatus Eisenbacteria bacterium
CATCCGCCCTTCTGAACGAAGACTCTGAGTCCCGCCACCGATTCGCCCTGTTGCGCGATGATCTCGCCGAGCTTCCTGCTCGCCGCATCCGTCAAGGTCAGCATGTTCTCCCTTTCCTTCGGCCCTTCACGAGCGGCGGTCGCCCGCCGCGTTGAACTCGACAGCTCGCCGCTCTCAGGCGGCGTTCACCGACCTCGCCCCGGCGTCCGAACCGGCTAGACGCCAAGCCGTTGCCGCATCTTCCCAGGTCCATCCGGGGTAGTGCAGCGCCCCTGCGCAGGCGCTTGCGACGACCTCCCTGGACTCCGCCAGGGAGGGGGCGTTGCCGCCCAGACGCTCGGCCAGCGACGTCATATGGATGCCGCTGAGGCCGCAGGGGTTGATAAGGTCGAAGAACCTCAGGTCTGGGGCCACGTTGAGCGCGAATCCATGATAGCTCACCCATTTGCGGACCGCGATGCCGATTGAGGCGATCTTGGCCCCGGAGACCCAGACCCCAGTCCTTCCGGGCGACCGCTCGCCCTCGATCCCCCAGGCGGCAAGCGCCTGGATCAGGCTCTCTTCGATCCCCCGCAGGAAACGGTGGAGGTCCCGGTCCCGCCCTTCCAGGTCGCACACCAGGTAGCCGACCAGCTGGCCGGGCCCGTGCCAGGTGACGTCCCCGCCGCGCGAGACCTCGAAGCGCTCGACCCCCATGCGCTCCAGCGTCGCGGCGTCGGCCAGGATGTTCCCCCCGGTGGCGCCCCGGCCCACGGTCAGGACCGGCGGGTGGTCCGGATAGAGGAGCCAGTCACCGGTCTCCCCCGCGGCCCGGGCCTTCACCAGACCTTCCTGAAGCGCGAGCCCCGCCCGGTAAGGGGTGGGGCCGAGATGGGTGACCTGGAGTGGCTTCACGGGAGACTCAGGCGTAGAACCAGAGCAGCTCGGGGCGCTCCAGAAGCTCACAGAGACGGCGCAGGAACTTGACCGCCAGCTCGCCGTCGATCACTCGGTGATCGAAGCCGATCGAGGCGTTCATCATCGGCCGCGCCACGATCTGGCCGTCGCGAATCACGGGACGCTCGGCGATCTTGTGCACGCCGAGGATCGCGACTTCCGGGAAGTTGATGACCGGCGAGGAGTTGATCGCGCCGAACACGCCGGCGTTGGTGATGCTGAACGTGCCGCCCTGGATGTCTTCCGGTCGCAGGCGATCCCCGCGCGCGCGCCCCGCGATGTCGTTCACCTCGGCCGCGATCTGCGCCAGGTTCTTGCGGTCGCAGTCCTTGATGTTGGGCACGATGAGGCCCTTCTCGTCGCGTCCCACCGCCATGCCGATGTTGTAGTACTTCTTCACCACCAGCGAGTCGCCCTTGACCTCGCCGTTCACCCAAGGGAACTCCTTGAGCGCGAGTACTACGGCCTTGATGAAGAACGGCATGTAGGTGAGCTTCACGCCCTGCGCTTCGAGCTTGGGCCCCCAGTCCTTCTTGAGTGAGCTGATCGCGCTCATGTCGCACTCGTCGAAGCAATGCGTGTGGGCCGCGCTGTGCTTGCTGCGCAGCATGTTCTCGGCGATCAGCTTGCGCACCTTGGTGAACGGCACCACCTCTTCGCGCGGTCCGGCCGCCGCCGCTTCGGTGCGGGCCGTCATGAACGCGGGCAAGGCCGAGGGCGCTGCCGGCGCCGGCGGAGCGGCGGACGCGGGCGCCTGAGCCGGAGGCGGCGCGGCGCCGCGGTTCTTCAGGTATTCGAGCAGGTCGTCGCGGGTGACGCGTCCCGCGATTCCCGAGCCGCGGATCGACGCCACCTCCTGCGAGGAGACGTTCTGCTCGCGCATGATCTTGCGCACCGCGGGCGAGAGATTGCGGGCCTCGCCGAGTGCTGAGCCATCCCCATGGCCATTGCCGCCCTGCGGCGGGTGCTGAGGTGCTACGGCCGGAGCGGGCGCGGGCCTGGCAGGCGCGGGCGAGGCGGCCTTGGGAGCCGCGGGAGCCGGGGGCGCCTGGGGTGGAGGAGGAGCCTGGGCCTTCGCGGGACCGGACGCTTCGGCGGATGCGGCCGGCTTGGCGGAGGCCATCGCCGGCTCTTCGGCGCCCGAGAGCGTCGCGATCTCGGTGCCGACCAGGACGGTCGTGCCTTCGGCGACCAGGATCTTGCTCAGCACGCCCTCGGCGGGCGAAGGAATCTCGACGTTGATCTTGTCGGTCTGGATCTCGACCAGGGGCTCTTCCTTGCGGACGCGCTCGCCCTCCGCCTTGAGCCATTTGGCCACGGTCCCCTCCGCGACGCTCTCGCCCAGCTGGGGAACCACGATCGAAATCGGCATCGTTCCTACCTCCCGCTGCGGGGAACCCGTGTTTGGTGGCTCGGTCTACCACGCAGACTAACTGGGCCAGGGCAACCCGCCAAGTCACCCTCGGGTACAATCCTCGCCTCAACTGGCCGCTGGAGGTGCTGATGCATCCAGGCAAAAGCCCCCCGTCCCGGGCGTGTGCGGTCGCATCCATTGCCATCCTGGCCGCTCTCCTGGCCGCCTGCGGTTCCGACTCCCCCGGTCCCGGCACGCCAGGATCGACGCCCCGTCTCGACCACGTCATCGTGGTCGTCATGGAAAACAGGAACTTCAGTGATGTCAGGAACGAGCCGTACACGGCCAGCCTGATCGCTTCGGGGACCCTGTTCTCCAACTCCTACGCCTTGACCCGCCCGTCCCAGCCCAACTACCTGGCGCTGTGGTCGGGGAGCACGATGGGAGTCGACAGCAACGATTGTCCGGCAGAGGGCTCGCCCTACCACACCGAGAATCTCGGACACGCCGTGGAGGCCGCGGGTCTGACCTGGCGAGCGTATTCCGAGCACCTGCCGGCGGCCGGCAGCAGCGTTTGCGAGGCGGGGAACGACGACCTGTACACGCGCAAGCACTGTCCGTGGACCAATTGGTCCAACCTGAACCACCAAAACGAGCGCCCCTACTCCGATCTGCGCGCCGACATCCGGACCCGCCGCCTGCCGAACCTGGCGTTCGTGATCCCCGACAATTGCAACAACACGCACGACTGCAGCATCGCGACGGGCGACGACTGGCTGAGCCGCAACTTGCCCGCCATGATCAGCGCGGTGGGAAACAGAGGGCTCGTCATCCTCACCTACGACGAGGACGAAGACGGCTCGAACCACATTCTGACCGTCTTCGCGGGCGGAAGCGTCCGGTCCGGATACGTCCACGACGAGAGGATCACGCACTACACCGTCCTGCGGACCATCACCGACGCTCTGGGTCTGCGCCCTTTCGGCAGGGCCACGAGCGAGCCGGCGATGGTGGGCCCGTGGCGGACTCGCCCGGTGGCGACGAGCTGGTAGCAGGAAGCTCGCTACGTCCGGTGCGTCTTGCGCCGCTCGAGGCGCAGCCGGCGGCGCTCCATGGCGCGGGCATGCTCGGCCTTCTCCTCCTCGGTCTCGAGGATCAGCGGCGGCACGGGCACGGGCCGGCGGGTGTCGGGATCGAGCGCGACGAAGGTGACGTGAGCGGTCGCGGTGTGTCGCTTCTCTCCGCTCAACGGATCCTCGGACTCGACGATCACGCGGATCTCCATGCTGCTCTTGTCGACGAGCGTGAGTCGCGCATGCAGCAGAGCGAAGTCGCCGATGCGAATCGGAGCCAGAAAGCTCATCTCGTCGATGGCGGCCGTCACCACCGGGCGGCGGCTGTGGCGGTTGGCGACCGCCGCCGCGGCCAGGTCGATCCAGTGGAGCACGGTGCCGCCCAGCACCGAGCCGTGCACGTTGGCTTCGTGCGGCAGTACGAGCTGGAGCATCTCGGTCGCGGAGTCGGAGACGCGACGGCCTTGCTGCCTGGCGTCAGTCATGTGCGGTGCACCTTAGGGGATCATCGGCGACGAAAAAAGAGCTCCTGGACGACTCACCGCCGCGGCGTTGCATCCACACACCCCCAGTCCACTCGATACACCGTCAGGTAACCGCGCTCCGGCGTGCGAATGCTCCGGTAGTCGTAAGGCTTCTCGTCGATCAAGTCGAGGCAGTCGGTGTAGGGACTCCGGGTCTTCAAGCGGCGCGACTCGTTGTCGACGTCGATCAGATAGTCGGGGCGCACCCGCTCCGGAAAGAGCAGGTCGGTGATCACGCGGTCGTACTGGTACGTCGCCAGCACGGGCGTCAGCTCGGTCGTGACGAGGCCGGAGAGGTCGAGGATCCGCCGCTCGCTGTAATAGCCGAACACGCCGACGTGCGCGATCGCGACCATCGTCTGGGGTGGCGTGAAGTCGCGGAACCAGCGAGCGGTCGGGATCAGCGTCTCCTGGATGATGCGGTCGAAGTGCCGCGCTTGCGGCATCACGTGGCGCGCGAGCACGAACGCGTTGACGCCCACCGACGCCAGACCGGCCAGCACGAGCGCCAGCGAGGCCAAGGCCGGCGCGGGACGCCGCGCCATGCTCGAGGCCAGCAAAGCCATCGCTCCCCAGCCGTACGCCGCGACCAGCGGTGTGATCAGCATCAGGTAGCGGGTGATGCCGAGCACATGGGTGACGCCATAGAACAGCGGAAGCCCGATCAGCCAGCCGAGCGGCACCAGGTGCTCGCGCCACGACGGCGCCAGCCGGCGCAGCAGCAGCGGCAGCCCGAGAAGGATCGCGATCAGCTCGATCCCGCGGTCCGCGGCCAGCTCCTGAGCCTGGATGACCAGGTTGTGGATGAACGGCGTCCCTTCGCTGGCCTTCGAGGCGAGCGTGACTGGAATCACCGTGCCATAGAAGGCCGCCGCGTACGCGAGCCACGCGCCGCCCAGCAGCGCCGCAGGGAGCAGCGCCGCACCCACGCGCCGCGCACGGACGAGCGGAGAGCCCGGCTCGATCCCCGCGCGCAGCGCCAGCAACAGGACCAGCAGCGCCGCTTCGGGGCGGATCAGGCTGGCCACGGCCCACCAGGCGCCAGGCCGGCCGGGCGCGCTCCCCCAGGGACGCGAGCGCTGGTAGGAAACGAACCCCGCCAGCACCAGCAGAGCGCCGAGAGAGCTCTCCATGCCCGACGCCGACCAGCGTGCCAGCCACACGTCCGCCCCCCACGCCAGCGTCCCGATCGCCCAGGCCCGATATCCGAAGCGCGGCTCGAGCCAGCCTCGCTCCGCCCAGTCGTCGAGCAGGAGGCACAACGCGCGCGCTCCGAGCAGGACGACCAGCGCGCCCAAGACGGCCGAGAGGATGCGCGCGAGCAGCAGCAGATCGATTCGCGTCCAGCCGAGCCAGCCGAGCGCCAGACTCCAGAGCGGCGAGGTGGTCCCGAACACGCGCTCGCCGAGATTGAAGACGAGTCCGTGGCCGTCGCGCACGTGCTTGGCATACGTGAGGTGGATGAACGTGTCGTCGGCGACGAACATCCTCACCGGCCACCAGAAGATCACGTACAGCAGGACCGCGGCGGCGGGCCACAGGAAGGACGGCAGCACGACGGCGCTGCGGGGCGGTCGCTGCGGCTCGTCGGCCATGCCTGAGGTGTTCGGCGCTTACACGCCGGTCACACGGCGGTCGTATTCGTCGGGGAACTCTTCCATCAGGACCTGGTCGACCTCGAGGTTCACGCGCCGCAGCATGCGCGCCTTTTCCGCGTAAGGCAGGAAGGCGCTCTTGAAGCCGTTGATGAGGATGCGCTTGATCTCGTAGGGGCCCAGCCGGAACGAGCGCGCGGCCAGGGCGATCTCGTGGGAGACGGTGGTCGCCGACACGAGCCGGGAGTCGGTGTTGATCGTGACCCTCAGCCCGGCGCGGAAGTAGCGGCCGAAAGGATGCGCGGCCATGGTGCGCACCGCCCGCGTCTGCACGTTCGACGACAGGCAGACCTCGAGGGGAATCCGGTGGTCGTTGACGTAGCGCATCAGATCGGGGTCTTCATGGAGCCGCGTGCCGTGGCCGATGCGATGGGCGCCGCACTGGTGGAGCGCCTGGCTGATGCTGGCCGGACCGAATGCCTCGCCGGCGTGCACCGTGAGATTGACGTTGTTCTTCAGCACCAGCAGGAAGGCGTCGCGATGCGCCTTGGCCGGATAGTCCTTCTCCTGCCCGGCGAGATCGAAGCCCAGCACCCCGCGGCCCTTGTACGCCACCGCCAGCTCGGCGAGGTCGTAGGAGACGCGCGGGCTCAGCGAGCGAATGCCGCAAATGATGACGCCGGTGGTGACGCCGTGCTTGGCCCCCGCCGCGGCGAGCCCCGCGATCACCGGCTCGACGATGTCGTCGTAGGCAAGGCGGCGCTGGCGATGGAGCACCGGGGAGTAACGCACTTCGAGATGGCGGACGTTCTCGGCCGCGGCATCCTCGACCAGCTCGTAGGCGACGCGATGGAGCGCGTGCTTCTCCTGCAGCACGCTCAGCGTGATGTCGAAGATCTTGAGGTAGTCGGCCAGGTTGCGCGTGCGCTTTCCGGCCTGCAGCAGGCGCGTGAGCTGCGGGAGCCTTCTGTGCGGCAGCTTCACGCCTTGCTCGTCGGCGAGCGCCAGCAACGTCTGCGGCCTCAGGCAGCCGTCGAGGTGACAGTGGAGATCGGTCTTCGGCATCCGCCGAATGATCGCCTGCGAGAGATGCACGGCTAGTCGGCCTCCGCCCCGTGCTGGAGCCGGAACGCCACGCTCGCGATCACCGCGCCGAGGAGCGGCCCCACCCAGTAGAGCCACAGGTTGCCGAGGCTGCCGCCGAGGATCGCCTGGAAGAGGATCGGACCGGTGCCGACCGCGGGGTTGAAGGCGCCGCCCGAGACCGGGCCGGCCGCCCATGCGCCCGCCAGCACGGTGAACCCGATGGCGAGCCCGTAGTACGAGTTGCCGGCGGTCGCGCGCGCGGTGGCGACATTGAGCACGACCAGCGCCAGTGCGAACGTGAACAGGACCTCTCCCACCAGCGCCGCCATGGCGCCGACGCCGGCCGACGGCGACGGCGCGAAGGTCTGTCCGACCATCGCGTTCGTGACCATGCTGGCGAGGAAGGCGCCGAGGATCTGCGAGGCCCAATAAGGCAGCATCTCCTTGGCCGGCAGCTTGCCCCGCATCACGATCGCGAGCGTGACCGCGGGATTGTAGTGAGCCCCCGAGATGTGCCCTCCCATGTAGACCATGACCATCAGCGCCGAGCCGATCGCCAGCGGCGCCATCGGAGTCTGCGAGAGCACCGAGAGACCGATGGTGAGCACCAGGAAGAAGGTTCCAATGAACTCGGTGAGGTACTTCTTCATGCCATCACCTCCACGTGCTGGCGCTCGAGGCGCCGGGACGCGCGGGAATCTACCGTCGGCGGGCGCGCCGCGCGAGCCACCCCGGGGGCGCTCCTCTCTGGCCCCACGTTCCGGGCGCTGATAGAATCGCTCGCCGCTCGAACGCTCCCTTGCCTCGACTCGATCCCGGAGCCCCATGAATCCGAGGTCTCTAAGCACCCTGATGCTGGTCGCCGGCCTCCTGGCCACGCCCGCCGCCGCCGCCGTCGTTCCCAATCCCCAGGTCCTCGCCGACAGCAC
>DASTBI010000129.1 GCA_035712145.1 Candidatus Eisenbacteria bacterium
ACTAAGTGCAGGCTACCGTAAATCTGATCCGAGTTTGACATGCTCCAACACCATGTGTACACTGGGCTTGGGAGGTGTGAACGATGCGAGGTCCCAAGCCCTTCTATCCGATTGTGTTGTCAGCTGAGCAGGAGCAACAGCTCCGGCAGCTCCTGCGCGCCCATACCACGCCCCAAACCATCGTTTTGCGGGCGCGGATTGTCCTGGCGGCTCATGACCATCCCGACTGGAGTAATCAGCAGCTTGCCGCCCACTCTGGCACCGCTGATCGAATCGTGCGCAAATGGCGGCGGCGCTGGAGCGAAACGCACTCGCTCGACGATGCGCCGCGGCCGGGTGCGCCGCGGCGTTTTTCCCCCTGAGGTGCAAGTTCAAGTCACTGCCACCGCCTGCTCGCTGCCCCGCACGCAGGGCGTGCCGCTCGCGCGCTGGAGTCGAGCCGAACTGGCTCGACGCGTGGCCGCTGCTTGCTCTGGGAGCGGCGTGTCGGCCAGTACTGTCGGCCGCTGGTTGCTCTCTGAGCGCCTCCGGCCCTGGCGCTACCGCTCCTGGCAACATATCCACGATCCCAGCACGTTTCTGGAGCGGGCACGACCGATCTTGCAGCTGTATGAGGCTGCGCGGCTGTTGCTCTCGCGCGGCACGTGGGTGGTGTGTGTCGATGAGAAAACCTCCATCCAAGCGCGTCAAGCCGAGATGGCGCCGCGGCCGAGCATCCGCCGCCACTGTCTGCGCCAATCGCCGCGCTACACCCGTCGCGGTGCACGGCATTTGATCGCGGGACTGAGCGTGGCGGACGGAGAGGTTATGGGGTGCTGTACGACACGCAAACGCTTTGTGGACTTCCAGACCTTCATCGCAACGGTGCTGGTGAAGGAGGCACAGCGGCGCGGGGTGCAGACAATCGCGCTGATCGTGGACAATGGCCCGACCCACGCACCCAAGCAACTGGAGGACTGGCTGAGAGAGCAGGCTGAGCAGCAGGGTTGGGGCCTGACGTTCCAAGTCTACTGGCTGCCCAAGAACGCCTCCTGGCTGGATCAGATCGAGATTTGGTTTTCGATTCTGCAACGCAAACTCCTGCAGCCCAACCACTTCAGCAGTACAACAGAGTTAGAGCAGGCGATTGCCGACTTCATCGCCTATTACAACCAGACGGCCAAGCCAATCAAGTGGTCATACACCGTCGACAAGCTGGAACGGAAACTCGGATCGCTTTTATGATAGCCTGTACT
>DASTBI010000130.1 GCA_035712145.1 Candidatus Eisenbacteria bacterium
GTTGCAGCGACAAGCGTCTGCGGCAACTGGGATGGCCAGTAGGTCACCACAATGTAGCCGTTGAAGTCGAGATCCAGCAGACGGTGCTTCACAGCATCACGCAGGAAGTAGTGTCCTTCGTCCACGACGATCCGATGAGGCGTACCGATGCGCCTCCGCATGACGTTCAGGGCTGGCAGCGTCGACCGGATGTACTCGAGTTTCGCGCGGTGTTCGATGCAGGAGAGGTCGATGACCACGCTGCGGTCCGGGTAACGCAGCGCGTGGAGCAGCGCGCGCGGAGTGGGTGGACCATCTTCTCCTCCGAGCACTCGAACGCCAGGAAGTGCGTCGAGCGTCCTGTAGTCCCCCTCCGGGTCGATGACGCAGAGACTGTACCCGTGAAGGATGAGCCGCTCGCAGAGGAGGCCGGCGAGCCAGGACTTACCGGAGTTCGTTTCACCCATGATGAGCATGTTCCTGCCGCGCACGGCCAGAGAGAACTCCCGCCCATCGGCGGTGTGCCCCAAGGTGAGACGGCGCCTTGCCCGAACCGGCGCAGGCAGTCGGCCCCTCGCGGCGAGACCTCTTATGAAGTCGCCGACGGCGGTCGGGTCGGAACCGCCGATAACGATATCCGCGGCAGCGCGGAGTGAAGAACTGCCCCATTCGACAGCCGCGCCCACCTCGGCGAGTCGAAGCAGTTCGTGATCGTTCTCGGCGTCGCCGACGGCTACGGCGTTGCGGGGTGACGCTCGAAGCATCTCCAGTGCGGCGCTCAGTCCTGTGGCTTTGCTGATGCCCTGGGTCAGCGCCATGACACGGCTTCGATTGAACACGAGCGCAATCGGAAGCTCGAGCTCGCGGATGACATCCAGCATCCGCGGAGCGGTGCTCGCATCCGCATCGACAAGGTACTGGCCTGCATCGAACGGTATTCCGCGCTCCTTAAGACGAGCCGCGAAAGCTGGAGGAAGGGGCGGCGCGAGAGCCGCCGTAAGGCCGCCGTTCGGGAAGTGCACGATCGCACCGTTCTCTGCGACCACGCCGTCGACAAAACTGAGCTCGCCAGCGACGCGCTGAAGGTCGTCCAGAGTCCGGCCCGTCACGAGCATCATGCTGACGCCGCGGTGGCGCGCCTCCGCGATCGCCTCGCGTACAGCTGGGTCCAGACGGTCGTCGCGTGCGATGGTGCCGTCGTAGTCCAGCGCCAGAACCGAGAGCTTCAAGGTGTCCAACCTTGCTGCTCATGCGGCGACCCGGGGTTCGGCTTCCGGCAACGGAAGCCGTGGATGCGTGGCTCCCGTGGATGCGGGCTTCGATTGCGCGGTGGCCGCCGAACAGGCGCGGCCGAGCGACCAGCCTGGTGTGTCGCGCCCGCAGTGGTCGCAGCGCAGCCACAGTCGTTCCGGCGCTCGAACCATCATGTCGTCGTGCCCGAAGAGGAGGCACCAGAGCGAAAAAGACATCTCGACTACGTGTTAAGGCAACGTCCGGGCCAATCACACGCATCGAACAGGCCCGTACCGCATATCCAGACAGGGTGAAGACACCGCGATCGACTACAAAGTGAAACGCGTATCCTTCTTCCTGAAAGGAGGAACCCGCACCACGTCGCGTCAGGCGCCGGTTGACACTTCAGAGAGGAGGGATGAGGGATTGCGACGCGACGTCATGCGCTCACGCCGCTCGGCCACCTCACGGCTCTCCTCGCAGTCCTTGCACCGCACCGCAAAGGGCAGCGCTCTAAGGCGTGGTTCGGCAATCTCGTCCCCGCACTCGAGACAGAGGCCGTAGGTGCCCTCACTGATCCTCCGGAGCGCCGTGTTGATTCTGTCCAGCGTCTCCGACTTCATCTGGAGCAACGCGAACCCGATCTCCTCCTGGATATCGGTATCCGATGTTTCGCCCTCGTCGAGCACGTTGTGCTCGTGGGTGTTCTCGGCTCGCGCGTCGCGAATCTTGGCGTGCACCTCGCGCACGAGTTCGAGGCGGCGCTCCTCGAGCATTGCCTTCAGCTCCTGATAACGGCTCTCCGTGATCAATGCCTTGGTCGTCTTCCTTGCCATGATGCCTGTCGCCCTTCTTGCGACGGACGATGCGCCCGTCGCCGAATCCGTCCGGCTCGCCGACTCCGCGTGTGTTGGTCGACAGGCAGTTTCGATGCCAGAGAAGAGCGAGCGCGCCTAACACTCCTGCGTCTGAGCGACTGCCCGCGTGGCGTGGCTTGCGGTGCTGGCTGCGGATCAGGCAGATGCTCAACCAACGGTGTGATACGGGGCACTCGCTCTCATTTCATTTCGAAATCACTGTTTCCTTGTGCAACGTCACCAGTTGGCGTCGGCCGGTCGGCGTTGAGAGTTCCCGGCCTCTTTCCAGACGACAGCCAGGTGAGAAGGGTGGCGCGGGCGTTGCCCCGTTGGGGGCAGGATGGCCACGCCCATGCGCATCTTCGGACAGATGGAAAACCAGGGGCACGAGCAGGTCGTGTTCGTGCAGGACTCAGAAGCCGGCCTCACCGCGATTGTCGCAATCCACAACACGGTGCTCGGTCCCGCGCTGGGCGGTACGCGGCTGTATCCCTACGCCACCGAGGAACAGGCGCTCCGCGACGTGATGGAGCTTTCTCGCGGGATGACATACAAGGCCGCAGCCGCGGGGCTGCCACTCGGTGGCGGCAAGGCGGTCATCATCGGCGATCCGCTCAAGAACAAGAGCGAACGGTTGTTCCGGACATTCGGCGAGTTCGTCCAGCGCATGAATGGCTTGTTCTACACGGGCGAGGATGTTGGCACCGACACGTCGGACATGGACATTGTCCGCAGGGCGACCCGATTCGTCGGCGGTGTGTCGCCTGAGCACGGCGGCGCCGGGGATCCCTCACCGGTCACCGCCTACGGCGTTCTGCAAGGCATGAGAGCGTGCGCAGCAGAACGCTGGGGGCGGGATTCTCTCGAAGGACGTCGTGTGGCAGTTCAGGGCCTCGGTAAGGTTGGCTGGGCTCTGATCGAACTCCTGCAACAGGCGAATGCCACGGTCATCGGCTGCGATGCAAACCCAGAACGGCGAGAGCAAGCTCGCAGGCAGCTCGGCATCCAGACCGTGGATACCGAGGACATTTACGACGTGCCGGCTGACATCTTCGCCCCTTGTGCGATGGGCGGTTCGATCTCCCAGCACACGCTGCCGCGGCTGAAGTGCGAGGTGATCGCGGGTTCGGCAAACAACCAGCTCGCCGGCGTGGACGTGCCCCGAGTGATCCTCGAACGGGGAATCCTGTACGCACCAGACTACGTGATCAATGCCGGCGGCCTCATCAACGTCTATGTCGAGCTGCACGGCTACGATCGAACGCGTGCGCTTGCGCTGACTCGAGAGATCTACTCTCGTCTGCGCAAAGTATTTGCCGTCGCACACGACCTTGGAATTCCGACAAGTGTTGCTGCCGACCGGATCGTCGAACAGCGTCTGGCGCAGGGACGTCGCGAGAGGACCAGCAACGGTGCCTCCGCTGCGGACATCTCAGGGAATCCCGCCACGTCAATCGCCGGGGTCGTGGCGCAGCCGCACTGAGTCACCGCGCTGACAGCTCGGTAAATCCGCCAACCAGCGCCCCGTACGCCGCGTGAGCGACAAGATTCACGACTGGCGTACTGCGACCGTAGTTCAACAGCATGAACCCAGGGGGTTCCAGAAGAGGAGTCGAGTCGGCTGCGGTCGTCGGCGTTCCCATTCGAGGATGAACGAATGGCAGCAGGATGTTGACCAGGGTTGTCCCTGCGAACAAGGCGTGGAAGACTCCGAATCCCGCACCGATCAACCATCCGCTGCGGTTGATTGCGACGAAGCACGCGTAATACAGCATCGCGAACAGGAGCCCGGCCGAGAAATGGAGGACGAAACCCACGACCTTCGCGCGCGTGCGATCCACCGACACGGCCGTTCCCAGGAGGAACGGGATGTCAATCCGGGTCAGGCCCAACTCGCTCGCGGCGCGCAGCAAGCTCGTCATAGCCAACGTCCCAGCGAAACCGCCAGCGATTGCACCCCACACCGTCATCGGTCAGCGCCTTTCCGACAGTGCGTGTGCGGCGCCGATGAGCGCCAGATGCACGAGCGCTTGCGGGAAGTTTCCGAGGAACTCGTCGCTCCTGGCGTCGATCTCCTCGGAATACAGACCCACGTCGTTGGCCAGTCCAACCAACTGATCCATGAGCCGACTCGCCTCGTCCGACCGGCCCGCGAGGCCAAGTGCCTGGACCAGCCAGAACGAGCACGTCAAGAACACTCCTTCGCTGCCTATGAGGCCGTCCCCTCCGAGATAGCGGTACACAAACGGACCTCTCGAGAGCGTTCGACGAACGGCATCAATGGTGCCGAGGCTACGGCGACTTCGAGGATCGCAGTAGCCCACGATCGGGAGCAGCAATAGGCTGGCGTCGACCTCGTCGCTGCCTGCGAACCGGACATAGCTTCCGAGGCGTTCAGACCAGCCGTGGTGTTCGACAAACTCCCGAATTTCTTCGGCCTCGCGGCGCCAACGACCGATATTGTGCGCTGGAACGTGAGTCGCGGAAGCGAGCGCGATCGCACGATCCAGCGCGACCCAACACATCGCCTTCGAGTGGATGAAGTGCCTGGGTTGCATGCGCACCTCCCACATGCTGAAATCGGGCTCACGCCAGATTTGACACACCAAGTCGGCTGTCTGCGACAGGCGGCGTGCTGTCTCGACATCCAGAGTGTGGCCGCCCTGAACGTACCTGTGCACGGTGTCGAAAAGGTCACCGTAGATGTCCAGTTGGAGCTGTTTCGATGCGGCGTTCCCTACCCGAACCGGCGCCGATCGCCGGTAGCCCTCGAAGGAAAGCGATACTTCTGGCGCGCGGTCGCCCCCGTCCAGCCGGTACAGGACCTGCACACGTGGCCGCGTCAATTGTGTTGCATGGAGGAACCACCAGAAGAACGCATCTACCTCGGAATGGCGGCCGAGGCGGAGCAGCGCATCGAGCGTGAACGCTGCGTCGCGGATCCAACAGAATCGGTAGTCCCAGTTGCGCTCTCCGCCGATGTCCTCGGGGAGTGATGTTGTCGCTGCAGCCGCGATGGCGCCTGAGGGCGCGAAGCAGAGCGCCTTCAACGTCAGGGCGCTTCGCACAACAGCGTCTCGCCACGGGCCCTCATACGTCAACTCGTCGGACCAGCGCTGCCAGAACGCGATCGTGAGATCGAGGCGCTGTTCTGCCTCTGCTCTCGTCGGCATTACGAGCGGTTCCTGGTGAGCCGCCGCAAGCACCAGCAGCGCGCGCGTTCCCTCCTGTGCCTCGAAAGTACCGGTAATGCTCGTGCCATCGCTCTGTGGTATTCCCGCCTCCCACGAACACAACGCCACAGCGTCTCTCCGAACAGTGACGATCGGAATGTGGCCCCGACGCTCGAGACGGGCCGGCCACGCCGCGTATCCGAAGCGAGGCTCCACACGCCATCGGAGCGGGACGCGTCCGGAGATCGCTTCAACCCGACGCGTGAGCTCGCGGAAAGGAGACAACCCGGCCAGCGGCAGGGTCATCGCATCGGTGACGCGGACAGCACCTCGGTCCGTGAGGAACGTCGTTTCCAACACGTTCGTCGCCGCGAGGTAGCAGCGGCGAACCTCATAAGGGATCTCGGGCGCGAGCTCGAATCGACCACCGCGGTCTGCATCCAGCAACGCACCGAACACACTCGGTGAATCTGTGTTGGGCAGGCAAAGCCAGTCGACGGAGCCGTGACGGGCGATCAGGGCCGTCGTGCGACCGTCACCGATCACCGCGTAGTCCCGAATCGGCGCGTAGCGACCTGACATCGCGCCGCAGCCTAAGGCAGGAATGATCGCCACATTCGGAAGCCGCCCATCAGCGAATCCGAGACCGCGGGCCTCTGTCAGAACAATGTGCGCCCAATCACAGGATCCGCGCCAGGACAGCAGCGACCACGCGATCGCAGCGGGGGCGCAAGAAACGAAACGTGTTCGACGCGACGGCCTCGGTCTGCGCGGACAGCTCCCGGCGGAGGGTCGCACGAGCTCGCGACAATCGCGTCTTGACAACCGCCTCGCTGACGTCGAGAGCGGCAGCTACTTCCTCAGTGCTCATTCCCTCCACCGTTCTCAGAATGAACACTTCGCGTGCGCCGTCGGGCAACCGATCGATGGCCGACTCCATGAGAGCGCCAAGCTCCCGCGAGAAGGCGAGCCTCTCGGGATCCAGCGGTGCAGCGGTCGATGTCGCCACGGTGAGGGCGGACGGGTGTTCCAGGTCCATATCTGTGTACCGGCCGCGTCGGCGCGCACGCGCGAGGGCCTCGTGAATGGCGATTCGAGTGAGCCATGTCGAGAATCGCGACCGGCCGTCGAACTGCCGCAGGTGGCTGTAGGCGTTCACGTAGGCCTGTTGCATGATGTCCTCGGCCTCGCTCTCGTCCTTGATGATCGCTCGAGCGGCCCGGTACACCCGCTCGTTGTGGCGCCGCATTAAGACTTCGAAGAGGGCCGTCTGCCCGGCGACGACCTTCTCGACGATCTGCTCGTCGGCCAAGCAGCCCCACGCCTCCAGAACCGGTGCGCTCACAACATGCATTGTGTGTCCTTCTGTCCAGTAGCGATCCAGCCGCGGCTCGGTGCGCCGAGCGAATCGTTCACCAGAATAGAGTGCCTGGACGCGGAAAGGTGACACAGGAAGCCGACGGTGACCTTTTTCGCTCGTGTGACTCCATTGGGGTAGGAGGCACACATGGATCCTCGACTTCAGGCTCCGGCCCAGGCAATGCGGCTCGCGATCGGGTTGATGGCTACGCTGGCGGGCATCGACAAGTTCTTCAACATTCTGGTCGATTGGGGCAGCTACGTCAGCCCGCTGGCAGCTCAGCTGCTGCCCTTCTCGACTGACATGTTCATGTGGATCGTGGGCGTCGTCGAGTTTGCCGTCGGCATCAGCATTCTGACAGCCCTGCCTGTCATCGGGTCGTATGTCGCCAGCGCGTGGTTGTTGCTCGTGGCAGTCAACCTGACACTCGCCGGCTACTTGGACATTGCGGTCCGCGATGTCGTGTTGTCAATCGGGGCGTTTTCGCTGGCGCGGCTCATTCAGGTGCGGGACCAGGTCGAGGTCACCGAGGCAACGCCGGCGCCCGTGCGGCATCACAGGATCGCGTAACGAGGAACCACGTTTCATAACGAAACGCTTCCTTGCATCTTGAAGCTGCTGACGCTCTTTGTGCCCTTGGAAAGACCCGGGCTCGTCAGCACATGACGCGTCCTCAGCCCTTGGCCTCGTCCTTGCCACGCCAGTCCAGACAGGGCTCACCGGCGCAGGTCCGGTGCAGCGCGAGGAGGACGGCGTGCAGACTCTGTTGACAAGCGGCAAGGACGCGGCGGCAGCACCGCTTCAGACCGGTGCGCTCACCGACGAGGAAGTCGTGGCTCGAGTACGTGCAGGGGACACTCACTTTTTCGAGGTCCTCATGCGCCGCTACAACCAACGTCTCTATCGCGCCGTCCGCGCCATTCTCCAGAACGACGCGGACGCCGAGGACGCCCTTCAACAGACGTACCTCAATGCCTATCGTCACCTCGCTCAGTTCGAGGGACGGGCCAGGTTCTCCACATGGCTGACACGGATTGCCGTGCACGAGGCGTTGTCCCGACGGAGGCGGGCCCGGGACAAGCCGCTCGGATCCGGCGATGCCGAACAGGTCGAGCGTGTCGTTTCCGCCGCACCAGATCCAGAGCGTCAAACCTATGCAGGCGAACTGGGCACGTTGTTGGAATCAGCCCTTGCCATGCTGCCTCACGGATATCGCTCGGTGTTCATGCTGCGCGAAATCGATGGTTTGAACACCGCCGAGACCGCTCAACAGCTTCGTGTGAGCGAAGGCACCGTCAAGACACGACTCCACCGGGCAAGGGATCTGCTGCAGAGAAGGCTGCATGAGGTTACGCCCGCTGAGGCCTTCCGTTTCGGGGGGAGCCGGTGCGACACGATGGTCGCCTCGGTGAAGAGTCGGCTCTCTGGAATGAACTTCGCGGACGCCGGCTGGGTCGGCGGCGACGCGGTCAGTAACCTTTCGTGAATTCGTGACTCCATTGAGAGCAGACGAAGACCCTAGTTGTTGCACTGGCCCTATCGGCCAGCAAGCGCAGAGTGAGAAGTCGTTTTTGAGGAGAGGGAGAGGCAAATCATGCGACGCGTCTACGCGCTTGTCCTGGCCGTACCATTCGTTGTGACCCTGATCGCGACGCAACTCGGCCCGCCGGCTGCGGCTCTTGAACAGGAAGCCTCAGCTCCGATCACGCTTGTCTCCGCACACACGCCGGCGCTCGCCGGGCCACAGGAACAACGCGGCATCGACGCCGGTCGGCAGATCTTCCGCTACGACACCTTCGGCGACGAGCAGTTGTGGACCGATGTCTTGCGAATGCACGAAGTCGTCGCGAACGTTCCTCCTGCGACCGCGTTGGCGGTCGGCCTCAAAGTGGACGTCGACGCGTTGCCGCCAGCCGTGATCGAAGCGCTACAGGCTGGCCAGGTCGATCTGACCAACCCCGCCGTGACCGTCGAACTGCTGCGACTCAACGCCGTCGTCGGTGTGCAAGGGAAAGTCGATGATCTAGGACAGCTCACCAGCGTCGGCATTACATGTGCGCTCTGCCACTCGTCGGTGGACGACTCCTTCACGAAGGGCATCGGCCGGCGAATGGACGGGTGGGCGAACACAGACCTGAATGTCGGGGCGATCGTCGCTCTCTCGCCCGTGTTGGATGACGCCACCAAGGCGGAGTTCAACGCCTGGGGACCCGGGAAGTACGACCCACGGCACCACGCCTTCGACGGCACGAACATCATTCCGCTGAACAGCCCGTCGCTGCCGATTGTGATCCCGCCCATCTACGGGCTGAGGGGTGTGGGCTTCGAGACGTTCACCGCCGATGGTCCGATCTCGTACTGGAACAGCTACGTCGGCGTGGGCCAGATGGGCGGGCAGGGCACTTTTAACGATCCCCGTATTGGGCTGTTCATCAACCAGACGCCGGATCTCGTAACGCCGAAGCTGGCCGCGCTCTTGGACTATCAACTGAGTCTACGTCCGCCGGCAGCGGCGCAGGGAAGCTTCGACCGGCAGGCGGCGAATCGCGGCCGGGCACTGTTCCGCAACGAAGCGGGCTGCGCCACCTGTCACCAAGGGCGAACGTTTACAGACGTTTTGAACGGGCCCGACCCGAGCGTCCCGTTCCTGCACCATCCCGCCGAAACCGGCATGGACCCGGCGTATGCCTTCAGATCGGCGACGGGCCAGTACCGTACGACGCCGTTACGGGGACTCCAACAGCACGCTCCGTATTTCCACGACGGTAGCGCCTCCGACCTGATCTCTGTCGTCGAGCATTACGACAGGCTGTTCGGGTTGAACCTGACCGCCGCGCAGAAGGCTGACCTCGTCGAGTACCTGAAGTCCCTCTGATCGGCGCACGCGATACGATGTGGAGGCGGCACTCGGTTGCCGCCTCAACACGCGTACAAGGCCATGAAGTACGACTTTCTGATCGACAGCTACGACACTGAAGCCGTGAAAGTCCTGAGCGTCTGGAGCGAGTTCAGAGATGACGATCTTCCTGTCCGGCCGAAGTTTGACGATCCGCGTGGACGCAGCGTGCACGAGCACATGGTGCATCAGTGCGTCAGTGAACATGCCTGGTTCAGGAACATGCTCGGCATTGATGTCGGCACTCCGCCCCTGCCCGAACGCGAGACGCGACTCGAGTTCATCCGGCGGTACGCGGACGACAGCGGCCGCCGGCTCGAGCGGCTCCGGCAGACGCACGAAGGCTGGTGGGAGGAGCAGACGGCGTTCTTCGGCGTTGCCCGGACGCGGGCGTGG
>DASTBI010000131.1 GCA_035712145.1 Candidatus Eisenbacteria bacterium
CTCCACGCCGAGCCCGGCGAGGTCTCGATCCATCCCAATACCACGATGGCTCAGGCGGTCGCGCTCTCGGCGCTCGACTTCACGCCGCCGCGGAATCGGCTGGTGTGCACGGACCAAGACTTCCCGTCGATGCTCTATCTCTACGAAGGGCTGACTCGGCGCGGCGTCGACGTGGTTCGCATCCCGGCGCGGGACCGTCATGCGATCGAGGAGCAGGATGTCCTTGCGGCCATCGACGAGCGGACCGCGGTGGTCGCGGTATCGCAGGTCCTGTTCCGCAACAGCCAGGTGCTGGATGTCGCACCCATCGTGCGGCGAGCTCACGACGTGGGGGCGTTGGTGATGCTCGACGCCTACCAGGCGATCGGCGTGGTCCCGGTCGACGTCGGCTCGATCGGCGTGGATCTGCTGGCGGGGGGCACCATCAAGTGGCTGTGCGGGGGCCCCGGCGTCGGCTATCTGTACGCGAGCCCGCGGCTGGAGCTACGCCCGGCCCTCACCGGATGGATGGCGCACGAGCGGCCTTTCGACTTCGACAAAGGCGCGATGCGCTGGAGCGAAGGGTCACGCCGGTTCCAGACCGGCACGCCGTCGATTCCTTCGGTGCTCGCGGCGCAGCCCGGCGCCGAGATCGTGGCCGAGATCGGAGTCGAGAGAATTCGCGAGAAGTCGTTGCGGCTCACCGAGCGCATGATTGGCTGGGCCGACGAGATGGGCTTTGCCCTGGGGTCGCCGCGCGAGCCTGCGCGGCGCGGCGGCACCGTGGTGCTCGACGTGCCCCACGCCGAACGCGTATGCCAGGCGCTGCTGAAGGCCGACGTCATGCTCGACTTCCGGCCTGGGGTCGGGATCCGGCTGGCGCCGCACTTCTACACACGGGAAGACGAAGTCGACCTGGTCCTGAAGATGGTGCGCGACGAGGTCGAGCGGGTGCTTTGCGCATAGTCCGCCTCCTCCCGGCGCGCGTGATAGAGTGCCGGTCCACGGCCGCCGAAGGGCGAGGCCAACCCCTCCGATTCCAACGTTCGACAACCACCAGGAGACCCCCATGGAGGCGACAACGGTGACGGAAAGCACCCGGCTCAAGATCGTCCGCGAGCCGAAGGTCTACTTGGTCGGCCGGCAGGTGGTCGATGCGCAGAAGATCGAGGACTTCCTGGGCGACCACGAGGTCACCTGGCAGACCGACACCGAAGTCGGCGCCGAGGCGCTGGCCGAGATGGCGGGCCGGGTCTGCTACATGAGCTACGGCAAGGGCCGCAAGACCAACCGCGAGTTCGTCGGCCATATCGTCGAGGTCGGGCACGGCTCCGTGCTCGAGCACGCGGTCTGGAGCTTCGTCGTCACCAGCGTATCGCGCTCCTTCACGCACGAGCTGATCCGGCACCGGCACTTCTCGTATTCCCAGCTCTCGCAGCGCTACGTGAACGAGTCCGACTCCGCCTTCGTCGAGCCCGACGTGATCGCCGAGGATCCCGAGCTCCATCAGGTGTGGAGCGAAGCGGTCGAAGCGACCCGCCAGGCCTACGACCGGCTGGTCGAGGGCCTGCAGAAGCGCTACGCGCACGTGCCCGAGGCCACGCTGCGGCGCAAGCTGGCGCGGCAGGCGGCGCGCTCGGTGCTGCCCAACGCCACCGAGACCAAGATCTTCATGACCGGAAACGCGCGCGCCCTGCGTCACTTCATCGAGCTGCGCGGCAGCGAGCACGCCGACATCGAGATCCGCAAAGTGGCGGTCGAGATGCTCAAGCTCATGCAGGCCGAGGCGCCCAACCTGTTCGCCGACTACCAGCTCAAGACGCTGGCCGACGGAACGGTCGTGACCTTCACGGAGCATCCGAAGGTCTGACCTTCGCGCTCGGGCGCGCCGAACTCATGTCCACGCCTCTGGTGATCCGACGGACGGTCGCCCGGCTATCCGAGCGCGGACTCGAGAGCGTCGAGGACGCGGTGGCGGTGGAGCGCGCGCTCGAGATCCGCATCAATGATCAGCCGCTCTCGGTGACCCTGCGCACGCCTGGTCACGACGCCGAGCTGGGGCTGGGATTCCTGGCGAGCGAAGGATTGCTCACCCGGCGGAGCGATGTCGCCCGGCTCTCGGAGGTCGCCGCGAGCTGCTCGGACGAGCCCGACCGGCTCGACATCACGCTCGCGCCTCACGTGTCGATCGATTGGACCCGGTTCGAGCGCCACTTCGCCGCGACCGCAGCCTGTGGGCTCTGCGGCCGCGCGCACCTCGACTCGCTGCGGGCGGGTCTGCGGCCGCTCGCCGCCGGGGAGCCGCTCGCCGCCGGTGCGCTCGCCGGGCTCCCTTCGAGGCTCCGCGAACGCCAGGCCGCTTTCGCGGCGACCGGCGGTCTTCACGCCGCGGCCTACTGCGACATGCGCCTCGAGCCTCAGGTGTTGCGAGAGGACGTCGGCCGGCACAACGCTGTGGATAAGGTGGCGGGTTGGTTGCTGGAACAGGGACGCCATCCCGCCGACACCGGGGTCCTCTGGGTGAGCGGACGGGCGGGCGCCGAGATCGTGCTCAAGGCGGCTCGCGCGAGGATCCCGGTGCTCGCCGCGGTCGGCGCGCCATCCTCGCTGGCCATCGAGCTGGCCGAGAGCGCGGCCATGACGCTGGTGGGATTCCTGCGTGAAGGCCGCATGAACGTCTACTCCGGACGCGAGCGTCTTCGCTAGCAGCCTGCTAGGCGCCGAGCCGCTCGCGGAGCGCACGGGCGCGTGCTCTGGCGACCGGCAGCTCGGTCTTCGCTTCGTCCTTGAGTTGCAGGCGATAAGTCCCTGCGAATCCAGGCCGTAGGGCCGCGGCCCAATCGAGGTTCACGATCACGCCGCGGTGGATCCGGGCGAAGCGCCGGGGGTCCAGTCGCCGCTCGAGCTGGTCGAGCGTGAAGTTGATGTAGTGGCGGTGGCCGGGGATGGCGGCGAACACGAGCTTCTCCTCGGCGCCGAACCACACGATCTCGCTGGTCTTGAGGATCAGCTGCTTCTGGCCCAGCCGGACGGTGAGGCGATCGAGCGACTCGTCGGCGCCGCCGCGACCCATCGATGCGAGGAGTCCCTCGAGTCGGCCCGCCAGATCCTCCGGGCGGGCGAGATCCTGGCGCGCGCGATCCAGCGCCCGTTCGAGCCGCTCACGGCGGAACGGCTTGAGCAGGTAGTCGACCGCGTTCTCCTCGAAGGCGCGCACCGCGTAGTGGTCGAACGCGGTGACGAAGATGATCGCCGGTCGCCGCTCCAGACTCTGGAGCAGCGCGAAACCGTCCTCGCCCGGCATCTGGATGTCGAGCAGCAGGAGGTCGGGCTCGAGCTCCGCGATGCGCCGCCGGGCCTCCTCCGCGGAGGCGGCCTCGCCCGACACCACCACGCCGGGAAGATCGGCCAGCATGCGCCGCGTGCGCTCACGCGCCAGCGACTCGTCGTCGACGATCAGGATGTTCAGCGGCCCGGCAGCCATGGGCGAAGCCCTTACCACGAGAGCGTGAACCCGGCCACCGGCATGGCACGGCTGAAGTACGAGTCCGTGCGGTAGCGGATCGAGTAGTCGGGCGAGTAGACATAGTCGAGCACGTTGCGGACGCCGAGCACGTTGAGGCCTTCGATGTAGAACGCGCACACCCCGCTCGCCGGAAGGCCGGCGCCGGCGGGGATGGAGAACAGCTTGGTGAGCCGCACGTCCAGCCGCTGATAGTCGGGAAAACGCGCCGAGTGGCGATCGCCGTAGACCGGATGCCACACGCCGCGCTTCGCGTCGTAGGTGGCGGCGAGCACCGGCGTGAACGGACGCCCGCTGCTGAAGGTATAGCGGGCCCCGACCGTGATCGACCGCGTGGCGCGGAGCTGCGAGACGAGCGACAGCGTATGCCGCACACCGTAGGCGGCGGGGACTTCCTCGGGGTCGTCGAGCTCCTTGCGCCGCGTGTCGAGGTAGCCGTAGGAGACCCAGCCGCTGAGCGCTCGATACGTGCCTTGAACGAAGGCATCGATGCCACGCGCGTAGCCATGCCCGCGATTGGAGTAGAAGGTGACCGAATCCTGGGTCACGAGGCCGTGGTAGACCTTTCGGTAGCCTTCGACGCGCATGTTGCCGAATTCCGACCGCCATTCGTAGCCGGCGATCAGGTGATCGGCGCGGAGCGGTCCGAGATCGGGGTTCCCGTAGACGGGATTCAGGTGCTCGGGATCAGCGGGCTGATGGTAGCGGCCCGCCGCGACGCGCACCGTCTGATGAGTTCCGATGAGCCACGCCAGGGCCGCGCGCGGATCCGTGGTCCAGCGGTCCGGACGCGAGAGGTGGTCGGCGCGGCCCCCCAGCGTGGCGTACACCGGTCCCCACAGGCGGAATCGGCCCTCGGCGTACACTCCTGGATAGAAGAGCGTCGGACGCGTGACCTGATGGCGGATCGGGGCGCCGGGTTGGACGTCCATGCTGTCCGCCGGGAAATCGCCGACGATCTCGGTGGCGCGACGGCGCGCGTTCAGCCCGAAGGACACTTCGGCTCGGGTCGACACCGGCCAGTCGAAGTCGAGATTGGCCTGGGTGGTCCGCTCACTCTGCCCGGCGCCGAACGGGCCATAGCTCCAGCGCTTGTCGTAGCTCTGTCGAGACACCAGGCCCCGCCACGCCATGCGGCCTGCCAGGACGTCGCGGACCTCGAGCGTGCCGACATGGTTGGCCATGACGTCGTCGTAGAGATAGGCCGCGTTCAGATGGCTGGCCACCAGCCCCACGTGGTCGTGCGCCTCGAGGTAGCTCGCGGTGATCCGTCCGGTCGGCGAGTAGCGGTGGATCAGCTTGGCGAAGCCGTTGCTGCTGGAAGGCGCCGTCTCGTAGTCGCTGGCCGAGCCATAGAGCTTGAACAGCAGCGCCGGAACGCTGTGGTTCACGCTGCCGACGAACGAGAGCTTGTCGGGGATCAGCGCCCAGCTCGTGGCCGCGGTTCCGCCCGCCAGGTTGGCGCCTACCGAGACGGTCCGGAGGTTCAGCGGATCCTGCGTCTCGATGTCGAGGACGCCGGAGAGCACGCCGCCATAACGAGCGCCGAAGCCGCCACTGCTGAACAGGGCGCTCTTCAGCATGTAGCTGTCGACCGTGGAGAAGAGGCCCCCCGAAGCGCCTTCGTAATGGTAGGGATGCCCGACCTCCACGCCATCCACGCGGATCAGCGTCTCGCGTGGATGTCCGCCCCGCACGTAGACCGCGGCGCCTTCGTTGGGCGCGTTGATCCCGGGGAGTGCGCGCAGGGACTGGAAGATGTCGGCCGCGCCGCCGGGCGTGCTGATCACGTCGCCGCGCCGCACCACCGCGCCTTCGAACTTGCCGCTCTTGCCGAAGGTCGACGCGGTGACCGTGACTTCGCCGATCGGCACCGGCTCGTCCTCGAGCACGAGCGTCAGGGGAGTGCCGGCTTCGACCTCGACGAGCAGTCGCCGGTAGCCGAGCTGGGCGACCTCGATCGCGTGCCGGCCGGGCGGCAGGTCGATCTCGAAGCGGCCCTGCTCGTCGGTGACGGTGCCGCGCTTCTGCGCCGCGACCACGAGGTTGGCGAACTCCACCGGCTTGCCGGCGCGGTCCACGACCTGCCCCGTGAGCGGGACGGCCGATGCCACTCCGGCGCAAGCGATCACGGCGAGCGCCGCCGCCAGCAGGAACCTGGGGATCAAGGCTCGCCTTTCGCGGGCGAGGCGGTGGCCAGGGCGCTCTCGGCTTGGGGCAGCAGCGAGGAGCGCACCCAGCCGTTCTCGGGATTGATCGCGAGCGCCTGGGTGAAGTAGGCGCGAGCGGAGGCGTAGTCCTCGATCTGCATCGACGCGCGGCCTGCCCACAAGTACGCGTCATCCCGGCCCCAGTCGGGCGCGGCGGCGTCGGTGACATGCTCGGCGCCAAACTGCTCGATCGCGCGCTCGAGCCTGGCGAGCGCGGGCCGGGGGCCGCCGCCCACGAACGCGGGTTTGTGAAGGGTATTGATACCGTCGAAGAGGCTCACCCGAGGATCATCCTCCCCCAGGGCATGGGCGCGCGAGAGATCTTCCTCGATCTGCGCCCCAAGGGAGATCACTGAGGCGGGGTCGACGAAGCGCGTGGAAAGGCCGGTCAGCCCGGCTTTGACGGCCAGGGCGCCCGCGAACTTCGGATCCAGCTCGAGCGCCCGGGTGGCGGCGGCGATGCCGGCATCGCAGTGGCGCCTCGCCCGCTCGCGATCCGGCTTGGGTCCATTGAGGAGCATGCCGCTCGCCCGCCAGTCGGCGACCGCGACCCAGTAGGGGAGCAGTGAGGCCTTCGGCTCGAGTCCGGCGAGAGCCTGGAAGCGGGATCTCGCTTCGAGCACCTCGGCGAGGTCGGTGTGATCGACGCCGTGCTGGAGCTTCTGCTTGATGGCGGCAACTTCGTCACGCGAATACGCGAAGACCGGGGTGACGAACAGCATCGCGGTGATGGTCAGCATGGCCAGAGAGCGCATCTCAGGACTCCTTTCGCTCGGTGGGGATGGGAAGGGTGACCCGGACGCGCGTGCCCTGGCCTGGACCCGTGTCGATCTCCAGTGCATCGGGATAGCCCGCGGCCCTCAGCCTTTCGCGTACCGCGTGGAGCCCGAAGCCGGTGCCGCTCACGGGACGGCTGCCGTCGAGACCCGGACCATCGTCGGCCACTTCCAGGAACAGACGGTCGCCGTTGCGACGCGCCGTCATGCGCACCAGGCCTCCTTCGGATCGCGATCCCACGCCGTAGCGCACCGCGTTCTCGACCAGGGGCTGCAGCAGCAGGCTCGGCACCGGCAGTGACTCCAGTCCGGGCTCGATCGCTTCCTCGAGCCGCAGGCGGTCGCCGAAGCGCACGCTCTCGATGGCCAGGTAGGCGCGCAGGAACTCCAGCTCCGCGCCGAGCGTCGAGTGCTCGCGCTCCGAGGCGCGCAGCGTGTAGCGGAAGAGATCGGCGAGTCGCGTGGTGACGTCCTCGGCGGCCCGAGGATTGGAGGCGATGAGCGAGGCGATCGAGTTGAGCGTATTGAAGAGGAAGTGCGGGTGGATCTGGGCGCGCAGGGCCCGCAGCTCCGCCTGGGCCAGCTCGGCCCGCGTCCGCTCCATGGCGCGCGCACGCGAAAGCGCCAGCGCGTGATACGCCATCGCGAAGCGGATGCCGCTGAAGAGCGTGATGAACAGGAGGCCGAACATGCCGGTGGCCAGCACGCCGCGCAGATCGCCGAGGAAGCCACGGCCGACCGTGAAGTGGACGATCAGCCCGCCCGCGTAGGTGCCGACCATGCCCATCACGGCGTAGGCCACGCCGATCCACAGCGCTTTGGGCTCCTGGGCGCCCGGGTGATGCGGCAGCCTCGGCAGCACGAAGAAGCGGGTGGCCCACATCGAGAGGCCGACCGTGTAGGCGAAGATCACCGAGAACCCGAACGCCTGGCGGTACGATTCCGCGTTCGCGCCGTAGAGGGTTCCGAAGAAGAGCGCGAACGGGATCGCCCACAGCGGCTGACGCCAGATCAGGTGCGGCAGTACCTTCCACGCGGTCTGGCGGATCGTATCGTGGGTCATGGGCTCGGCTCTCCTTTCGCCCACAAGCTACGCGCGAGGAGCCGATCCCGATACCGCGGACCGGATGAATGGTCGCGGGACCAGGGCGAACGGTGGAAACCGGGGGCTTCGACGGAGACTAGGACTTGGCGCCGTCCGTGGCCGTGGCCGGATCCAGAACCCGCACGGCCATGACGGTCACGTCGTCTCCCGCCTCGAGATCACCGAGAAAGTCGCGCAGCCCTTCGAGCACGCCGTCGACGATGCCCTCGGCCGAGAGGGCAGGCGACAACCGGTCGATGAGCTCATAGAGCCGCTCTTCGCCGAACATGTCGCCGCTCTCGTTCATCGCCTCGGTGACGCCGTCGGTGTAGAGCACCAGGCGATCCCCCGGCTGGAGCGGCAGCTCGGCCTGGTCCCAGGTCAGTCCCTCGAGCATCCCGACCACGGTGCCGCCAACGTCCAGCAGCCGGCGTCCGAACCCGCCGAGATGGATCGGCTGATTGTGGCCGGCGTTGGTGTAGAGGAGGCGCATGCGGCGCTCGTCGATCCACGCCAGGAAGAAGGTGGCGAACTGGCCGGTGGCGACGCGCTGGCAGACCAGCGCGTTGATCTTGCCCATCATCGCCGACACCGAGGGCTCCGATCCCGCCTGCGTGCGCACCGAGGCCTGGAGCATCGACGACAGGAGCGCGGCCGGCACGCCCTTGCCGGAGACGTCCGCCACCGCCAGCAGCAGGCCTTCGTCGGCGACCGGGACGACGTCGTAGAAATCGCCGCTCACATGGCGTGAAGAGACGTTGGTGGCGTGGATCTCGATCCGCGGGCGGCGCGGGAAGCTCTCCATCAGGAACGAGCGCTGAATTCGCCGGGCCAGGTTCAGCTCCTGGTCGGACTTCACGCGCTCCACCGCGTCCTTGTAGAACGACATGGCCATTCCGATGCCCATGAACAGCGCGCCGAAGAGGAGCGCGAACATGAGGATCAGCACCACGTCCGAGCCGCTGCCAAGGAATCCGGGACGGAACGTGTAGTGGATGATGAGCGCCGAGAGCAGCGACGCGCTGGTCGAGCCGACGCTGTACCAGGCGGCCGCTTTCCACCAGTGGTCGAGTCCTACGTGGTTCTTGAGCACGAACCAGCGCACCGCCCAGATCACGACGCCGATCACGCCGGAGAACACGAGCGAGATCTGGAAAGAGCCCCAGATGGCGCGCGGGAAGCCGCCGAAGAGCACCGAGAAGAAGATCGCGAACGGGATCGCCACCAGCGGCTGCTGCCACAGCAGGCGGACGAAGTCGCGGCCGGCGGTGGGAGGCGTGGGCTTGCGGCTCATGGAGCGAGGAGTTCGCGACGCCAGCGGCCCGCGTGCTTGGCCAGGCGCACGCGATCGTGGAGGCGATGAGGCCTGGCGGCCCAGAACTCGTAGGCGTCGGGAACCAGGAGGAAGCCGCCCCAGTAGGGCGGCCGGGGCACGTCGATGCCCTTGAACCGCTTCTCCATCGAGCGGTAGCGCTGGATCAGCGTGGCACGGCTCCGCAGCGGTTTGCTCTGATCCGATGACCATGCCGCCAGGCGCGCCTCGCGCGGGCGCGACGCGAAATAGTCATCCGACTCCCGCGCCGAGAGTCGCTCCACAGGCCCCTCGACACGCACCTGGCGCTCGATCTCCGGCCAATGAAAGACGACCGACGCCCGCGGCCGCTGCGCCAGGTCCCGGCCTTTGCGGCTGCCGTAGTTGGTGAAGAAGAGCAGTCCGCGCGCGTCGAGCCCCCTCAGCAGCACCATGCGGACCGTGGGCCGCCCAGAGCGCCCCGCGGTGGCGAGCGCCATGGCGACGGGATCGGAGTGACCGGCGCGGCGCGCACGGCGCAGCAGCGAGGCGAGGGCGCGCCAGGGTTGCGTGGTGGTGGACAGCTCCGGCTTGGATCGAACGGCCATGGGCGCGGCATTCTAACCGCACTCGTTGACACTCGCGAACGCACCCCCGTAGCCTGCGGTGCGATCGAGGAGGGGTGGATGAAGCGAGGTATCCTCACGGTTCCGGCGGCGATGACGATCGCTCTGACGTGGGCCGCCGCGGCGTCGGCGGGCGGATGGTCGCTCGGCGGCTTCGGCGGCATGGGGCTGCCGACCGGCGACTTCGCCTCGGCCGGGCTCACCCAAGCCGGACTCGGATATCAGTTCGGCTTTGACGTCCTGTATCACCTCGATGGCGTGTGGGCCCTCGGAGTCGACCTCGGCTACGTGAAGAATCCTCATGGCGCCGAAGGCACCAGCATCGATCTCGGGGGCGGGGACCGCTACACGCTCGACTCGGACAAGTTCACCACCGTCCAGTTCGGAGTGCATGCGCGAGCGACGCTGCCCGGCTCGGGTCCGCTGCGCTATCACGGGCTTCTAGGGATTGGCAGCTACAGGACGAAGGAAGAGTACGAAGAGACGTATCTCCTGAGTGGCGTTCCCACGACGCTCACCGGCGAGACCGAAGCGCAGTCGGGGTTCGGCATACGGTTCGGCGCCGGGGCTCTGTACGCCCTGAATGCCATGTGGGGCGTGGGCGTGGATGTGGACTACCACCTCGTGGCCGAGGACGAGGAAGACGATCTCGGCATCTCTTCGCTCCAGTATCTCGGGGTCAAGGGCGTCGTTCGGTTCACGATTCCCTAGTGCTAAGTGCTGTGACCGGACGCTGGGTCCGTAAGGTCAGCGATACGCCGACAGACCCGTCACGGCCTCACCCAGCACGAGCGTGTGGATGTTGTGCGTGCCTTCGTAGGTCTTCACCGACTCCAGGTTGCACATGTGGCGCATGACCGGATACTCGGCGGTGATGCCGTTGGCGCCGAGCAGATCGCGAGCCCGCCGGGCGATGTCGAGCGCGATCTCGCAGTTGTTGCGCTTGGCCAGCGACACCTGCTCCGGCTTCGCGGTGCCCCGCTCCTTCATGCGACCGAGCTGCACGCAGAGGAGCTGCGCTTTGGTGATCTCGGTGAGCATGTCGGCCAGCTCCGCCTGAACCAGCTGGAAGCCACCGATCGGCTTGCCGAACATGATCCGGCTCTTCGAATATTCGGCCGCGGCGTGGAAGCAGGCCATCGCGGCGCCGATCACGCCGAACGCGATCCCGAAACGCGCCTGAGTCAGGCAGCCCAGCGGGCCCTTCAACCCCTCGACGTTGGGCAGCAGTCCTTCCTCCGGCACGAACACGTCCTGCAGGATCAGCTCGCTGGTCACCGAAGCTCGCAGGCTGTGCTTGCGCTTCTGCTCCGGCGCGGAGAATCCTTTCGAGCTGGTCTCGACGATGAAGCCGCGAATCACGTCGCGCTCCTTCGCGGGGTCGCGCAGCTTGGCCCACACGATCGCGACCTGCGAGAGCGTGCCATTGGTGATCCACATCTTGGCGCCATTCAGGATGTATCCGCCGTCGACCTTCCTGGCGTGAGTGATCATGCCGCCCGGATCGGAGCCATGATCGGGCTCGGTGAGACCGAAGCAGCCGATGACCTCGCCCTGGGCCATCTTCGGCAGCCACTTCATGCGCTGCTCCTCGCTGCCGTAGGCGTAGATCGGATACATCACCAGGGAGCCTTGAACCGAGGCGAACGAACGCAAGCCTGAATCGCCGCGCTCGAGCTCCTGCATCGCCAGACCGTAGGCGGTGGGAGAGACCCCGGCGCAGCCGTACTTCTCCGGCAGGCTCGCGCCGAGCAGGCCCATCTCCGCGACCTCGGGAATGACGTCGCGCGGGAAGCAGGCCTTCTCGTACGCCTCCTCGATCAGCGGGAGATAGCGATCCTCCACCCAGTCGCGGACGTGGTCGCGGATCTGTCGTTCGTCCTCGGTGAGCAGCGTGTCGACTTCGTAGAAATCCACGCCGGTGAAGCGGGGCATCGTTCAGTCCTCGGGACTCGCGTCGTGGTCGGGCTCGTTGTTGGAAAAGGCAGCGGAGTATATCGTGAGTAGGCTCACATGTCTTGGCGGAGGTCTCGATGCATTACGCCCCGAAGAGTCGGTACCGGGTCCCGTTCGATGGGTCGTTCCGAGTTTCGAAGTCCCCGACCCGGCCGCCCAAGGGAGCCCCATCGGCCAAGCGCTGCCGCGTCCGTCTCGCGCAGGCGGTGGAGACGATGCGCGACCTCCAGCAGAAATTTCACGCCGAGAACCGCTGCGCCATGCTGCTGGTTTTTCAGGCCATGGACGCGGCAGGGAAGGACGGCACGATCAAGGCCGTCATGAGCGGAATCAACCCCGCGGGGGTCGAGGTGCATTCGTTCAAGGCTCCCAACAATTACGAGCTGCAGCACGACTTCCTGTGGCGCACGGCCATCCACCTTCCCGAGAAGGGCGAGATGGCGATCTTCAACCGCAGCTACTACGAGGAAGTGCTCGTCGTGCGCATCCATCCCGAGTTCCTCGAGCCGCAGCGCCTGCCGAACCTGCCGACGCTCGACCGGTTGTGGAAGGAGCGCTTCGAGTCGATCCGTGAGCACGAGCAACACCTGACCCGAAACGGGACGGTGGTCCTCAAGTTCTGGCTCAACGTCTCGAAGGAGGAACAGCGGCGTCGCTTTCTGTCCCGCATCGAGGAAGCCACCAAGCACTGGAAGTTCCATACGGCCGACGTCGAGGAGCGCCAGCACTGGGACCAGTACATGGCGGCCTATCAGGAGGTTCTTCGTGAGACCTCGAGGCCGTGGGCTCCGTGGTACGCCATCCCGGCCGATGACAAGGACTACATGCGCATGTGCGTGGCCGAGATCCTGGTCGAAACGCTGCAGGCGCTCGAACCGGCATTCCCGAAACCATCGCGCGAGGAGCGTTCCGAGCTCGAGCGCATGAGGAAGCTGCTGCGCAAGGACAAAGGCTAGAGGAGAAGAACACGACCGCTCGCTTCACGATGACCTCCATCGATTGCCGGGTCTCGCGGGCCGGTGTACGCTCCCAGCCTCGCGAAGAGGACCGATGCGGCCCACCTCAACGTTCGTCACCGTCGTTCGGGGATTCGCTCCGTGACCTTCACGGGTTCCAAGGAGAACCTCCCATGCCGTTCTCGGTCTCAGGCGCGCGTGCTTGCGCCGCCGGCATCCTCATCGTGGGCCTGACGTCCGCCGGAATCTCCCAATCCGGTCGCGGCGTCGCCACGCGGTCGGTGGTGTACGCGCGGCACGGCATGGTGTGCGCGGCGCAGCCGCTGGCGGTGCAGGCGGGACTCGACGTGCTCAAGGCCGGTGGCACGGCGGTGGACGCGGCGATTGCGGTCAACGCCTGCCTTGGACTCATGGAACCGACGGCGAACGGCCTCGGCGGCGATCTGTTCGCGATCGTGTGGGATCCGAAGACGAAGAAGCTGGTGGGCCTCAACGCCTCGGGTCGGGCGCCGCTCGCGCTCACCGCGGAAAAGGTGCCGCCCGAGCCCGACGGCACCATCCCTCTCCACACGCCCTACTCGTGGACCGTGCCCGGATGCGCAGACGGCTGGTTCGAGCTACATGCCAAGTACGGCAAGCTGCCGATGAAGCGCGTGCTCGAGCCGGCGATCCGCTTCGCCGAGGAAGGGTTCCCGGTCTCGCCGGTGATCTCCGAGAACTGGGCGTCGAGCGTGAAGCGATTCGGAGAGAAGCCGGGATTCAAGGAGGTGTTCATGCCCAACGGCCGCACGCCGGCCGAGGGCGAGATCTTCAAGAATGCGGCGCTGGCCAGGACGCTGCGCGTGCTGAGCGAGAAGGGCCGCGACGCCTACTACAAGGGGCCGATCGCGGAAGCGCTGGTGCGCTACTCGAAGGCGCACGGCGGGTTCTTCGCGATGGAGGACTTCGCCCGCCATCGCTCGACCTGGGACGCACCGATCTCCACCGACTATCGCGGCTATTCGGTGTGGGAGCTGCCGCCGAACAGCCAGGGTCTCGCCGCGCTCCAGCTGCTGAATCTGATCGAGGGCTACGACCTCAAGGCCATGGGCCGCGAGTCCGCCGACTTCTGGCACCTCTTCGTGGAGGCCAAGAAGATCGCGTTCGCCGACCGCGCGCGCTACTACGCCGATCCCGCGTTCGCGAAGGTGCCGGTCGAGGAGCTGCTGTCGAAGGACTATGCGAAGCGGCGCGCCGTGGCGATCGACATGAAGAAGGCCGCGCTCACCGACGCCCCGGGGGATCTCGCCGCGATCAGCAAGGGCGGCACCACGTATCTGTGCACCGCGGACAAGGACGGCATGATGGTGTCGCTGATCCAGAGCAACTACACGGGATTCGGCTCGGGCTACGTGGTGCCCGAAACCGGATTCGGACTTCAAAACCGTGGGGGATGCTTCAGCCTCAAGACCGGCCATCCCAACCGGCTCGAGCCCGGCAAGCGGCCGTTCCAGACCATCATTCCCGCCTTCGTCACCAGGAACGGCGAGCCCGTCATGGCCTTCGGATTGATGGGTGGCGACATGCAGCCTCAGGGACACGCGCAGGTGATCGTGAACCTGTTCGACTTCGGCATGAACCTCCAGGAAGCCGGTGATGCGATCCGCTTCCACCACACCGACTCGAGCGAGCCGACGGGGACCACGATGACCGACGGCGGCATCCTGCACATCGAGGATGGCTTGCCGCAGTCGGTGCTCGACGAGCTGAAACGGCGCGGCCACAGGCTCGAGCCCGAAGCCGTGGGCGCGTACGGCGGATACCAGGCGATCTGGCGGGACCCCAAGACCGGGACCTACTCGGGAGCCACCGAGAAGCGCAAGGACGGCTGCGCGCTGGGGTATTGAGAGCGAGGCCGCGCCGCCGTGCCGCCATTCGGTTGAACCCACGGCGGTCGGTCGAGTAACCTCATCGCGCTTCTTCCTTTCTACCTCCAGAGGGCTCCCATGGCGGCCACCCGTACGTCTGCAGGCACCTCCGCGCGCTTCCACGGATTGAGCCGCGAAGACCTGGTCGGTCTCTACCGCACCATGTTCACGTCGCGGCGGACCGACGACGAGGAGATCCGGCTCAAGAAGCTGAACCTGATCTTCTTCCAGATCTCAGGGGCCGGGCACGAAGGCGTGCTGGTCGCGGCAGCCAAGCTGCTCAAGCCGGGCTACGACTGGTTCTACCCCTACTACCGGGACCGGGCGCTCTGTCTGCAGCTCGGGATGACGCCCAAGGAGATGTTCCTCTCGGCGTTCGCCGCCGCCGACGATCCCAACTCGGGCGGGCGCCAGATGCCGAGCCACTGGGGGCACCAGAAGCTGAACATCGTGTCCCAGTCGAGCCCGACCGGCACCCAGTTCCTGCAGGCCGTAGGCGCCGCCGAGGCGATCGTGAAGTACAAGGACCTCGAGCCCTCTGCGCCCGAGCTCTCGGGCAAGGCCCATGGCGACGAGGTGGTGCTGGTCACCACCGGCGACGGCGCCACCAGCGAGGGCGAGTTCTGGGAGGCGATGAACACCGCCTGCAATCTGAAGCTCCCGGTGCTCTTCCTGGTCGAGGACAACGGCTACGCCATCTCCGTTCCGGTCTCGGTTCAGACCGCGGGCGGCAACGTCGCCACGCTCGTGAAGAACTTCCCGAATCTCTTCTGGGTGGGGGAGATCAACGGCTGCGACCCGGTCGAGTGCTACGGCGTGCTCAAGGAAGCGATCGCGCACTGCCGCGCCCGCAAGGGCCCGGCGTTCGTGCGCGCGCTGGTGACGCGCCCCTATTCACATTCGATGTCGGATGACGAGAGCAAGTACCGGCCGCCGGCCGAGCGCGAAGCCGAGAGCCAGAAGGACTGTCTGACGAACTACGCGCGCTTCCTGGTCGAGGAAGGCTTCCTCGACGAGGCGGGTCTCGAGAAGCTGCAGCAGGAAGTGCAGACCGAGGTGCGCCGTGCCGCCGAAGAGGCGCAGCAGCACCCCCAGCCCGCGCCCGAGACGGTGACGCGCTACGTGTACTCGCCCGACATCGATCCGACGTCCTCGCGATTCGAGGTCGAGCCGAAACCGGAGGCGACGCCTTCCAGCGAGACGATGCTCCAGCTCATCAACTACTGCCTGCGCGACGAGATGGCGCGGAACCCGCGCATCGTGCTGTTCGGCGAGGACGTGGCCGACGCCTCCTACGAGCAGGTGCTGGGGGAGACCAAGGGCAAGGGCGGCGTGTTCGGCGTCACCTGGGGCCTGCAGAAGCTCTATGGCGGGAAGCGCGTCTACAACTCGCCGCTCGCCGAGGCCAACATCGTGGGCCGGGCCATCGGGATGGCCACGCTGGGATTCCGGCCGGTGGTGGAGATCCAGTTCTTCGACTACATCTGGCCGGCGATGATGCAGATCCGTAACGAGCTATCGAACCTGCGCTGGCGCTCGAACAACGCCTTCTCAGCGCCGGTGATCATCCGCGTCGCCTACGGCGGCTACCTCGCCGGCGGCGCGCCGTACCACAGCCAGTGTGGGGAGAGCCTGTTCACGCACTCGCCGGGCCTGCGCGTGGTGATCCCGAGCACCGCCCAGGACGCGAATGGTCTCATGCGCACCGCGCTGCGCTCCGAGGATCCGGTGCTGTTCCTCGAGCACAAGCACCTGTATCGCCAGCCCTACGCCAAGTCGCCGTACCCCGGTGCGGACTACACGGTCCCGTTCGGAAAGGCACGCCTGGTGCGGGAGGGCAGCGACGTGACCATCGTGACCTACGGCGCGCTGGTGCAGCGCTCGGTGCTGGCCGCGATCGAGGCGGCGGAAGAAGGGCTGGAGGTCGAGATCCTCGACCTGCGCACGCTGTCGCCGCTCGACTTCGAGAGCGTGGCGCGCTCCGTGAAGAAGACCGGCCGGGTCATCGTGGCCCACGAGGACACGATGTTCTGCGGCTACGGGGGCGAGGTCGCGGCGCTGATCGCGGACCGCTGCTTCATGGACCTGGACGCTCCGGTCAAGCGCGTCGCGGCGATCGACACGATGGTGGCGTACTCCCCGATCTGCGAGGACTACATCCTTCCCCAGAAGGACGACGTCCTGAAGGCGATCCGCGAAATCTCGGCGTTCTAGCCGGGAAGACCGAGCAGGGATCCGCGGACGCCGCCCGCGGGCCGTTCATCCAATCCACCTCGCGACTTCGGCGGTCAGGAGTCTGCCTCGCGTGTCCCCCGGAACGGCTCGGGGCCACACGTCGACGATCGCGTCTCCTCCCAGGCGTCGTGCTTCGGCCTTCGCGCGGGCGATCGTGTCGTTCAAGCTCGCATTTCGGCTTCGTGTGAGCACCTGAACGTAGCCGACGACGGCATAGCGCCGCCTCGGGACGTCGCCGCGCAGGAACACATCCACGGAGCTGGTCCGACTGCGCGCTCGGGGGGCTCCGTCGCCGACGTAGACGGAGCTGACCTTGGGAGGTGCGAGCTCACATGCGGGGATATAGCTGAGCACGACGCATGAAATGCCCAATCCGACCGAGAGAAGCAGTGCGTTCATCGGCTGAGCACCTTCCTTGGGAACTGGGAAACGCGCGGGTTGATCGGGGGAGATATTAGCGCCGGAATCCGTGCAACTCTACCGCGCAGGCTCCAGCCGCCACTGGCTCTCCTTCACCGCCGCGACTCGGGCAGGATCCAGATGCAGCGGGACGTAGCGGTGGCTCGCCCACCGCTGGAGCTGGTCCCGCTGGTGATCCGGCGAGCCGGTGTTGCCCGGAGGGATGACCGCCCACGAAGAGTCCGCCGCGAGGTCGACGACGTGCCGCCAGCTCGGCCCGAACACCACGTGCACATCCCCGGGAAGCCGCGAAGGCCCCACGCACGGGGTGCTGTTGTCACCGTCGATCGCGATCGTCGGCGGGGTGAGGCTGGAATCGCGCCAGGCGAGCGCGTGAGCGAAGCGTGCTCGATGCGCGCGGTGCCAGGTCCAGGTCGAAAGGTCGGGCCCGAGCTTGAGCTTCAGCTCGCGCAGCGCCTGCACCAGGGCTTCGAACGCAGCGCGCGGCGCCGCCTCGGCCGCCCCGGTTCGCGGATCCCGCAGGGCGTCCGGCGCTCGTCCGTCGAGCGCCGCGACCGCCAACCCGGGCGCGTCGGCGAGGTTCGAGCGGCGCAGGAAGGTGCCGAACCATGCCCGGAAGATGGTCGGCGCGATGCGATCGCGGCGGCACGCGCCATCCCAGGCGCGCAGCGTGTCGAGCGCCGCGCGAACCGTGTCGGACCGCGCGGAGGTCATCGCATCGGCGCACCTCAATAGCCGCGGAACGAGTCTCTGCGCGGCGCGCGAGACGACGTCGTTCTGGATGCTCCGCATGTCGTCGACGGTGATCTCAGGATCGCCCGCGAGGCGGGCCGACATGCGCGCGGCGCGGTCATGGATCCAGTCGAAACGCGGGAGATCGTCGGGATAGGGCGAGCCGATCGGGAGGTTGTTTCCGTTGGCCGCGAATCCGGCTCTCGGCACGTCCCACGCGGGCATCGAGTCGGCGGGGATGATGCCCGTCCACTCGTGCCGGCCATCGCTCGGCAACACCCCGTAGCCGGGATCGAAGCGGCGGCGCGGGACGGCGCCCACCGTCTGGTAGAGCACATGGCCCTGCCGGTCGGCCGCCATGACGTTGAGCGTCGGGGTCACGATCGTGCGCACCCTGGCGCCGATCTCCGCGGTGGTGCGCGAGCGCTCCAGGCCGATCAGCCGGCGCAGGGTGGAGTTTCCCTCGAGCGCGGTCCAGCGCATCGAGAGGGCGAGCCTTCGCTTGCGGTCGTACACGAGCACCGGCCCATGCGGCGTATAGCGGCGCTTCTGTCCGAAGGTCGGGAGCGGAATACCGACCGCCCGGAAGCGCATCGTGTAATCCTCTTCACGGATCGGCGTCCAGTTGCCCCGCCAGCGCACCGAGCGTCCGTCGGCCGAGAGGGTGTCGGCATAGACGTCGAGCACGTCGGCGCCGAGCGAAGTGATTCCCCATGCGGCATCCCGGTTGCGGCCGCTCACGATGATCGGGAGGCCGGGGACGCAGCCGCCGGCGGCGTCGAGCGTATCCGGGACCGTCACGTGAACCGCGTGGAAGGCGCCGGGAGCAGTCAGGCTCAGGTGGACATCGTTGGCCAGCAGGGGAGCGCGCGTCGCGCTGCGCGCCGGGCCCACCGCGAACACGTTGCTCGCGCCGAGCTCGGGATCACGTGCGGTCTCGAACGGCAGCCGGGTGGGGCGCCATCCCGTGGACGTGCCCTCGGGGGACGCCCCGCCTGGGAGCCGCCGGCGAGAAGGCCTTCCGTAGAGCCGCACCGCGACGCTGTCGGGAATCGTGGAGAACATCCACTCCGTCTCGAATCGCCGCCGCCGCTCGAACCACGAAGGGCCTCGCGCGCGCAGCGTCTCCGCTTCCGCGATCTCGGGCACGGTCAGATCGAGAAGGACTCCCTGCGCCAGGAGGAAGAGATACGTGTCGTGCGCATTCCAGTCGAGCGGACGTTGTCCCAGCTTGATGAACTCCGCCGGCCATGGGCGCACGCCCTTCCGGCACAGATCGAGGTAGGCATTGACGCCCTCGGCGTAGCGCTCGAGTGCCAAGCGCACGCCAGGATCCGAGCGGTCCTGGTTCCATGCCCGGCGTGCGCGCGTCGCCAGCTCGAAGAGCTGAGCGCCGCCATCGGCGCGGAGCGAGCGGTTGCCGAACCACTGCCAGAGCGTCCCGCTCGCCGCCCGGCGCCCATGCTCCATCTGCCACAGCCGGTCGCGCGCGGTCACGAACCCCCACGCGAAGTAGAGGTCGCTCAGATTGCTCGCGCGCAGGTGAGGCGTGCCGTAGAGGTCGGTGGTGAGGGACACCGGCCGTTGCAGAGCGGAAATGCTCAGCACGGTGTCGCGGTCAGCCGCCAGGACGGGGGGTGAGACGGCGAGGAAGAGAAGCAGTGCGAAGAACCCGGTCCGCACGGCGCTCAGGAGATGGTGACGAGCGGCGGCCCCGCGACGACGCCTGATGACGGACGACCCACGAGGGTGAGCGGAGTGGCCGCCACGACGCGAACCCGCCGCAGGGCTCCGATGGGTGTTCCGTCGTTCTCGAACACCACGGTCTTGAAGTGGGGGCTCTTGCCGTGGAGCTGCCTGTCGTTGCGGCGCGCACGGCCCTCGACCAGCACTTCGACATCCTGTCCGATCATCGCGTCGTTCGCCGCTCCCGAGATTCGCTGTTGCTGATCGATCAGCGCCGTGAGGCGGCGGCCTTTGTCGATCTCGGAGACCGTCTCCGGCCAGGCGTGGGCCTTGGTTCCGGGACGCGTCGAGTACTTGAACAGAAACGCGCTGTCGAAGCGGATCTCGCGCATCGCGGCGGCCGTGCGCTCGAAGTCCTCCTCGGTCTCGCCGGGGAACCCGACGATGATGTCGGTGGAGAGCGCGAGGCCGGGAATGGCCGCGCGCAGCCGCTCGACGACACGCTGGTAGCCGGCATAGGTGTAGGTGCGACGCATGGCGTCGAGCACCGAATCCGAGGCCGACTGCAGCGGAAGGTGAACCTGGGGCATGACCTTCGGGCATTCGGCCATGGCGGCGATCACGCGCTCGCTCATGTCGCTGGGATGCGGGGAGGTGTAACGGATGCGCAGCAGACCGTCGACGGCGTCGGTCGCACGCAGCAGATCGGCGAAGTCGTGCGTGCCGTCGTGATAGGAGTTGACGGTCTGGCCGAGGAACACCACCTCGCGGAATCCTTCCTCCACGGCACGGCGCACCTGACGGACCAAATCCGAGAGCGGCAGACTGCGCTCCCGTCCGCGGGTGAAGGGAACGACGCAATAGGTGCAGAACTTGTCGCAGCCGCGCTGGACGGTGACCCAGGCGCGCACGCCCGAGCCGCGCCGCGGCTCGAGATCGCCATAGGTCTCGTCGCGGTCGAGCCGCACGTGAGCGATGGGCTCGCCCACGGCGCGCCGCAGCAGATCGGGCAGCGCGCGGTAGCCGTCGGGCCCCACCACCAGATCGAGCACCGATGAACGGTCGAGCAGCCGCGACCTGAGATGCTGGGCCATGCACCCGGCGACGCCCACGACCAGCTCGGGCCGCCGCGACTTGAGCCGCGCAAAGTCCCCGAGCCTCCCGAGGACCCGCTGCTCGGCATGCTCGCGAATGGCGCAGGTATTGAGGAGGATGGCGTCGGCGTCCTCGGGTCGATCGACCCGCTCGAATCCGGCGTCCTCGAGCACGCCGGCCATCAGCTCGCTGTCGGCCACGTTCATCTGGCAGCCGTAGGTCTCGAGGAAGACGCGTTTCATGGGGCGCCGACGGTATCACGGGTGCGCGGAGCTCGGCCAACTCGGAGGGAGGCGTGCGGAGGGTGGTGCCTGAGCTAGCGGACTCGAGGTGTATGTGCTGCGACCGCCATCGGACGTTCGTGCGCAGCCGAGCGCGCCTCGCGCCTCCGATCGCACACACGCTACTCTTGACCGCCACGCGGCGGCTCGCTCAGAGTGCCCGGCATGCCGACGCGACCGAGCCGTAAGCTTCAGACCTTCAAGAACCCCACGCCCGACCGTGACTATGTGATTCGTCACGTGTGCCCCGAGTACACCGCGGTGTGCCCCGTCACCGGGCAGCCCGACTTCGGCACCATCATCGTCCGCTACGTCCCCGACCGGACGTGCATCGAGCTCAAGTCGCTCAAGCTCTACCTTTGGTCGTTTCGTGACGAAGGGCACTTCTTCGAGCAGGCCACGAACCAGATCCTCGACGACCTGGTGAAGGCGACACGGCCCAGGCGCATGACGGTGATCGGGCGGTTCAATGTGCGCGGCGGAATTCGCACCACGGTGATCGCTCGCTACGCGGCCCGCGGTTCCGCACCCGCAGGCCGCCCCGGCCGGTGAGCGACCGCGGGCGACCGCGACCTCCTCGATGAAGGCCAGAGGCACGCCTGCCGAGCGCGCGCGTTCGGCGAGGCGCCCGCTCTGGCGTCCACGCCACGAAGCCCTCCTGGGCTCGCTGCTGCTCGCGATCCATGCGGCACTCGCTCTCTGGGGGGCGGCGAGCAACTCGGTGACCTTCGACGAGAACTTCCACGTTCCCGACGGCGTGGTGGTGGTCTCCCGTGGGGACTTCGCGGTCTCACCCGTGAACCCGCCGCTGGTCAAGGCCGCCCAAGGCCTCGCGGCCCTGGCCGCGGGTGCGAAGCTCCCTGCGGTCGCTGCGGTGGCGACCCACGATCAATGGGTGGTCGGTGAGTCGTTCATGCGAGCGAACGCGGATCGCTATCACCGCGTGTTCCTCGCCGCCCGCGTGGTGGTCATCCTGCTCTCGGTTGCCCTCGGCCTGCTCGTCTGGGTCTTCGCCCGCCGGCTCTACGGACCTGCCGGAGGACTGCTCGCCCTCGGTTTCTATGCTTTTTCGAGTGAGGCCCTCGCGCACGCCGGGGTGGCGACGCTCGACCTGGCGACCGGCCTGGCCATCACCGCGGCGCTCTATGCGTTCTGGATGTTCACCCGGACGGGCTCGTGGCGCTGGTGGGCGATCCTGGCCATCGTCGTCGGGCTCGCCGCGCTCACGCGTTTCACGACAGTGACGCTGGCGCCGATGCTCGTGATCCTCACCGCGCTCGGCACCCTGCTTCGCCGCATTCGCCGGCCCGCTCGCGTTTGGGCCGGGCTCGCGCTGCTTCCCCTCACCACGCTGGCCATGCTCCAGATCGGCTATGGCGGCCGCACCTCGTGGCAGCCCCTCGCCGAGCAGACGTTCCAGTCCAGGAACTTCCGGTCGCTGCAGCAGATGGCCCCATGGCTGCGACTGCCGGTCCCCGATGCCTTCGTGAGGGGACTCGACATCCAGGGACGCGAGGGACAAGGCGGTACGCCGACCTACCTCGCGGGGCAGGTGCGAACCGGGCGCGTGTGGACCTACTTCCCGCTCGCGCTCCTCGCCAAATGGCCGCTCGGCCTCCTCGCCGCGCTGCCCGCACGCGCCTGGGTGATGGCTCGGAGGCGGCGACGGCGCTGGCACGAGTGCTTCGTCGTGCTGCCGATGGCGCTGTTGCTGCTCGCCGGAATGGCGGTTCTCACGCTCAACATCGGGATTCGCTATCTCTTCCCGATCGTCCCGCTGGTTTGCGTCTGGCTCGGCGGATTCGTCGACCCTGCCCCGGCCCCACGCCGGCAGCGCAGCGCACGGCGATGGGCGCGGCTCGGGACCACGTTGGCGTTGCTCCAGGCCATCGAGGTGTCTTCGGCGTCTCCCTGGTACCTGGCCTTCTTCAATCGCGCGCTCGGTGGAGTGGGAGGCGGCTACTGGCTGGTGAACGATTCCAACGTCGACTGGGGACAAGGATTGATCGCTTTGCGCGAAGAGCTGCGACGTCGCGGCATCACGCAGATCAACCTCACTTATCATGGGACCACCGATCCCGCGGTCTACGGCATCGAGTATCTCCCCTATCTCGGCGGCGATCCCGACCGTCGCAGCGAATGGATCGCGGTCAGCAGCTACTACTACGTGGGTCTGTGGCAGCGCATGACCACGCGCGAGGGCCGAACCCCTTTGCCTGCCCGGATCGATTTCAGTGGCTTGTGGAATCAACGGCCTGTGGCCAGGCCGGCCGGCTGCATCTACCTCTACCGCGTCGAGCGATGATCAGGCAGCGTCGAGGTCGGGCTGGGAAATGTCCGGATAGGAAGGAAGGTGCCCGACCACCGGCTCGTTCCCCGGCAGGTCCACCGGGCGCAGCTGCCCGGTCTCGAGCAGCGAGAGGAACACGTCCACCACGGCGGGATCCCACTGGATGCCCGAGCCGGCTTTCAAGCGGCGCACGGCCTCGTCGTCGCCCAGAGACCTGCGATAAGGCCGGTCGCTGGTCATCGCGTCGTACGCATCGACCACGGAGATGATCCGGGCGCCCAGCGGAATCTGCTCGCCGCGCAGACCGTAGGGGTAGCCGCTTCCGTCCCAGTGCTCGTGATGCGAGAGGATGATGGGCGCCACGTCACCCGCGAAGCGCATCGGGGCCACGATCGCGGCGCCGTACTCGACGTGCTTCCGGAGCTCGGTCTGCTCCTCGTCGGTGAGCTTGGTGGGCTTGCTCAGCAGCTCCTCGCGAATGCCGATCTTGCCGATGTCGTGGAGCACGCCCGCATACCGCACGACGCGCGTCTGCTCCGCGGGAAGTCCGAGCGCGAGCGCGGTCTGCTCGCTGTAGCCGGCGATTCGGCGCAGGTGGCCTTCGGTGTATGGATCCTTGATCTCCACCCATCGAGCCATGGAGAACACCACCATCTCGGTGCTCTCGAGCTGATCGGTGAGCCGCTTGATGCGAAGCTGAGTTCGGATGCGCGCGCGCAGCATCGTGTACTCGAACGGCTTGGTGATGAAATCGTCGGCCCCCGATTCGATGCCGCGAGTGCGCGCTTCGGCGTCCTGCATCCCGCTCAGGATGGTGACCGGGATGAGCGCCGTCGCCACGTTCTCCTTCAGGGCGTGGCAGACCGTGAAGCCGTCGATGCCGGGCAGCTGAACGTCCAGCAGGACGAGGTCCGGCGGATACTCGGCGACCCGCTCGAGGGCCTCCTCTCCGGACGCCGCGGGAATCGTGACGTAGCCCTCGCGCTCGAGGAATCTGCTGAGCACGTCGCGCACGCGCGGATCGTCGTCGACGAGCAGGATTCGTTCGGGCATTCCCGTCCCCCGGGGAGTGCGAGTCGCAGAGGACCTCTGGATTCGCGGCACTCGAGTCTTCGGGGTTATCGGCCCCGAGGCGTGAGGGCTTGAAGCCTTCCCGCGACAGGGACTTGGACGGTTCCTGGACAGGACTTACGATGGGACGGACTTCGGCAGCCCAGGCGCTGCCGAAGGTGGCGAACATTGACCTCGAGGAGCTCGAACGCCGCGATGAACTCCCTGCTGGTGCTGGCCACCATCAATCTGGTCCTCGGCGGCCTCGTGTTCCTGCTCGGGATCCTGATCCTGAGAGAGAACCCTCGCCAGCGGCTGAACCGCGTGGTCTCCCTGATGATGTTCTTCGGGGGATTCGGCGCGCTGCTCACCGCACTAGGGCTGCTGCAGGCCCGGACCGGCGCTCTGACCGCGGCCACCTCCGCGGCGGCGGCGGGCTCGACGGGCACGGTCCAGCACTTCACGTATCTGTGGGAATTCTTTTTCCCGAGCCTTTTCCTGTTCGCCTGCCTGTTCCCACAGGAGCGGCGTTTCACCCGCCAGCGCCGGCCCCTCGGATTCCGCTGGCTGCCGCCCTTCGAGATCCTGGTCTACCTGCCGCACCTGGTCCACTTCGGGCTGCTCTTCGTTCTGAGCCTGGCGGGCCCGTGGCTCGAGCCTCGTCCCGCGGGGGGTGGAGTGCTCCAGATCGTGGCGCCCTTGCTCACCATCGGACGGCTCTTCCTCGGGCTCTTCCTGTCGGTCCACCAGGCGTTGTTCTCGCTCGTGAATCTGGTGTTCGGGATCGGGGCGGTGGCCCTGCTGGCCGACAGCCTCAGCCACACCCGCGTGCCGCGCCTGCGCCAGCAGCTGCGGGCGATCATGATCGGCATGACCGCGTGCCTCGTGCTCTACAGCATGGGCTCGCTGATTCCGACGTTGTTCGACCTGAACATCTCGGCGACGGCGCGGTCCGCCTTCACCGCCGGCGCCCTCACCGTCGGATCGGGCGCGATCGCCTATGCGATCGTTCGCCACAAGTTCCTGGACGCCAAGCTGCTGGCGCGCCGCGGCATCCTCTACGGCCTGACCACGGCCGCCCTGGTCGGCTTCTACCTGGCGGTGGTGGTGCAGATCAACCGGCTGCTGACCAGCATCGCCGGCGTCGACGCCCGAGTGATCGAGCCGGTCTTCCTGGTGTTTGCGCTGGTGGCCTTTCAGCCCGCCATGTCGCGGCTCGAAGAGATGCTCGACCGCCTGCTGCTGCGCGATCCCGGGGACCACCGCAACGTCCTCCGCAACCTGGGCCGAGATCTGCAGACCACGATCGAGCTCGAGACACTGCTCACCAACTCGATCCGCACCATCGCGGAGTCGCTGATTCTGCGCCGCGCGTACGTGATGGCGTTGCCGCGCGACGGCCTCATCCTGCGCATCGGCGCCGGCGACGCGATTCCGGAGCACGATCTCGGGCAGCTTCGTCCCATGGTGTCGCGCTGGCCGGAAGATCGATCGCTGCGGGTCTCGGAATGCCTGGAGTCGTTCGAGGAAGGCGAGCGCGCGCTGCTCCACGATCGCATGAGCCTCGCGCTCATCATCCCTCTGCGGTGGCGTGGAGAGACGGTTGGCGCGCTCCTGCTCGGGGACAAGATCACCGGCACCGAGTTCACCTCGGAGGATGTGTCGCTGCTGACCTCCCTCGCGGCTCAGATGTCGGTCTCGCTGCAGAACGCGCTCCTGGTCAGAGACCGGGTCGGGGTGGCGCGTCTCGAGGAGGAGCTGAGGCTCGCTCGGCAGATCCAGCGCTCGTTCCTGGTGTCGGAGTTTCCAGACACCTCACGCTTCGAAGTGTACGCGCTCAACATTCCGTCGAAGGAAGTGGGAGGCGACCTCTACGACCTGGTCCCTGCCGCCGACGGGGGCCTCGTGCTCGCGGTCGCGGACGTGGCCGGAAAGGGCGTTCCGGCGGCGCTCCTCTCGGGCATGCTGCAGGCCTCTCTCCGCACTCAGGCGGCATCGATTCCCTCGGTGGCCGAGATCCTCCGCAACATCAACGCGCTGGTCTATCGGGGCACCGCGGTCCACCAATTCGCGACGTTCTTCATCGCCCGCATCCGGCCCGACGGGCGCATGTCCTTCTCGAACGCCGGACACAATTACCCGGTGGTCGCGCGCCGGAACGGCGGTCAGGTGCTGCTCGAGCGGGGCGGGCTCGTGCTCGGGGTCATGGAGTCCGCCGAGTACGAGGAGGATGCCATCCACCTCGAGACCGGGGACCGGCTGGTGCTCTATACCGACGGCATCACCGAGGCCGTGAACGCCGAGGGCGAGCTGTACGGCGAGGAGCGGCTCTACGCGGTGATCGCGGGTCTGCCGCACGACCTCTCCGCGCGCGAGGTTGCGGACCGCATCCTGGGCGAGCTGGAAGTCTTCAGGAACGGCGTCGAAGCGCTCGACGACATCACGCTCATGGTGCTGCGGGTGCTGGAGCCCGATCCCGCGCACATCGGAGCCGAGCGCCAGCAGCTGGTGGGAACCCGCGGCTAGCGGAGCAGGATGAAGCCGCCGCGGGCCGAGAAGCCTCCGCGCTGCGCGGCGCGCACCCAGTAGCGTCCGGGAGTGGCCGGACGGCCGTCCTGGTCGCGCCCATCCCAGCTCACGCGGGCGAGCAGCGACGTGCCCGTGCCGATCGGGGGCGAGGTGAGGCGGCGCATGACGCGGCCCTGGAGGTCCATCACCGCGAACTCCACGGGCTGGCCGGGCGCCAGCGCGCCCGCCAGGTTCCATTCCCCCAGCAGTCGGAACTCCGCGGCGCCCCGCGCGGGATTGGGCGCGATGAGGAGCCGAAGGCCCGGACCGTGACTCGGCGAGACGAGATCCGCCACCCCGGTGACACCCGAGGCACCGCTCCGCAGCACCAGCACGCGATTGGCATCGGAGCACAGGAGATCGGGGGAGGAGGTCTCGCCCAGGAAGTCGCGGAAGCGCAGCGAGAGCGTGGAGCTCGAGAAGGCGCCGAAGGTCCCCGTGCGCAAAGCCCGTCCCTCGGTCCAGCTCGATCCGATGTCGAGGACGACCGGCGCCTGATAAGGAGGCGACGCGAGCGGATGGATCTGCCCGAGCTCGGGCGGAACCGGCATGCGGAGCAGCGTGGCGCCCGTCGTTCCCATCGCGGCACCCACGTAGCCGAACAGGCTCGTCGCCAGGCCGATCGCCGGACCCTCGACCTTCTGGACCAGGGCCAGGAATGGAGGCTGGCCGTGGGGCGCGCTGATCAGCTGCACACCGCCCGCGGCCGCGGCGACCACGCAATAAAGCGAGTCTCCCGATCCGCTCTGCATCCAGGCGACGTCGCGCGCATACGGCGTTCCCCAGGCCGCGGAGAGGGTGACGTTCCCGATCGGCGTGAAGGACACCGTGGCCGGAGAGCCGAGGGCCTCGACGCCGTGGAACGTGACGCCGCCGGCGCCGTCGGCCACGGCCATCTCGGGATTGGGCCCGCCGCGCAGCTCGAGGTCCAGCGCGTTGCCGCCGGTCGGGAGCGAGCCGGCGAAGTAAGGAACGCCCGGGAGCGAGTCCAAAGCCGCGAGGACGTCGATCGCGTAGACGCCCGCGCCGGTTCCCGGAGCGGTCAGCGCGGGATTGAATCCGACGGCGGTGGGCGTGGAGCCGGTATCCGCCGCCGCCACGAGCGCGATCACCCGCCCTTCGGGACTGCGGAACCATTGCACGTCGGTCGCGAACCCCGGGATCGGCAATCGCCGAAGGATGCGATCGTCGATGCCGTCTCCGTCGAGGTCGTACCACGTCTCCCAGGTCACCCCTGGCAGATCGACGATCTCGCGAAGGTCGACCAGCATGAGACCGCCGGTGCCGGCGGCGAGGAGTCCGAGGTCGAGCACTTCCTGCGCGCTGTTGACGAAGCCCGGCACCACGTCGATCGAAGCCGAATAGGTCGGCGGGCGGATGCGCCCCACGTAGCGGTCGTCGAGGCTGTTGTTGTCGAGGTCGACCGGACCCATCTGGCGGAGCGCCGAGTCGCGCAGCACCTTGATCCCCAGCCGTCCCGCCGG
>DASTBI010000132.1 GCA_035712145.1 Candidatus Eisenbacteria bacterium
CTTCGGGGCACGTGCTCGAGCAGAAGCCGCGCAAGCTCCGGCAGTCCTGTGACCATCGCCGACACGCGCACGGTCGATCCGGAGTGAAGTCCAATCGCGAACCACTTCATCAATGTGTTGTATCGCACCTCTCTCACATCCGACCAGGCGAACGGGCGCCGCCGTCCGAACATGCTTCGATGCTCCATCCCCAGCTCCGAAACTCGATGGCGGCCGAAGAAGTACTCGAGGACCATCGTCGACGACGCGAGCGCAAACACCAGGAACGTCAGCGTGGTCCAGATCGTCGTCGTGCGATTCCGCCCGATGGTGTTCGAGATCACGGTGATGCCGCCAAAGAACACCACGCCGATCAACCCGAGCACGAGGATGCTCGTGGGGGGCTCGAGCCTTCGCGTCCCGGACTGCGGACGCGTGCGGGAGCGGCTTCGGCCCACCCAGGCCATGACCGAGGCCATCACCACGAGCCACAGCGCCCACTGCAATACGGGAATCCACCACGGGCGCGTCATCGCGGTCCTACTTCGTTCGCAATACGCTGAACAGGCTCGAGTAGTCGTCGGTCCAGAGCGGCGCCGTGCCTGGCTCCAGCCGCTCCCAGCGGTCGTCCGTCGCGATCGACCCCACGTCCTCCGGCCGCCGCGCCACCACCGCATACAGGGAAGGCAGCAGACCTTGCGCCATCTGCTCCGCCTTCATGCGGCCGGAGCTGCGCACCCAGCCCTGCATGCCGGCGTCGGCCGCCAGGCGCGCCACGACAGGAGCCAGCTCGAAGTACTGGTTCGAGATGTGGAACACGAGCACGCCACGCTCGGTGAGCTTCTTCTGGTAGAGCGCCAGCGCTTCGCGGGTCAGCAGATGAACCGGGATCGCGTCCGAGCTGTACGCGTCGAGGATGATGAGGTCGAACCTCTCCTGCGACTCGGCCAAGGAGAGCCGCGCATCGCCGAGGATCACCTCCATGTCGGCAGGTGCTTTCGAGAGATAACCGAAGTAGCGCGGGTCGCCGGCGATGCGTCGCACGTCCGGATCGATCTCGAAGAACCGCCAGCGCTGGCCCGGCTGCGCGTAGGCCGCGAGCCCGCCGGCTCCGAGCCCAGCCACCGCGACCGAGCGAATCCGTGAAGGCCCGAGGGCCTCGAACACGTCTCCGATCGGTCCGCTTCGCCCGTAGTAGCCCAGCGGGTCGTCGCTGCGCGCCGGCAGGTAGCGCTGCACTCCGTGGAGCGTGGTCCCGTGGTAGAGCGAGTGGAGGCCCCGCACCGGGTCGGCGAGCACGCGGTGCATGCCGAAGAAGCTTCGCGCTTCGATCAGCTTGTGAGCTCCGACCGCGACCTCGATCGGATTGGAGATCAGCACGATGCCGATCGCCATCCCGAAGCGCAGCGGACGGCGTGAGAGCCGCAGCAGCGGGAAGCTGAGGAGCGCGGCCGTCATCACGATCAGCAGGCGGTTGGGCTCGCCGCCGGTCCAGCGGCTGATCATGACCACCAGCACGGGGGTGACTCCGATCGCCACGGGGAGCACGAAGTCCAGCACGCGCACGCGCCGCGTGACCGGCCCATGGCTGCGCGCCGGAGCCAGCATGCAGGCGAGGCCGATGACCAGCGGGTACTCGATCACCGAGCGGAAGGCGAGCGGCGCGATGATGGCGTTGAAGACTCCGCCGAGCGCGCCGCCCAGAGCGAGCCACAGGTAGAAGCCGGTCAGATGCTCGGTCGAGGGGCGGTCCTTGGCCAGCTCGCCATGACAGACCATGGCCGCCATGAAGAGCACGGCGAGGTGCAGCGTGATGATCGGCACGATCGGATGAGCGGGCCGCCCGAGCATCACCACCATCAGAGGCAGGACCAGGAGCGGCAGCGCGCGCACGCACCATGCGTGCGGAAGCAGCGGGCGGCGCGCGAACACCAGCACGAACGACAGCAGATAGACCGCGAGCGGGATCACCCACAGCAGCGGCACCGAAGCGATGTCGGTGGTGATGTGCGTGGTCGCTCCCATCATCAGGCTCGATGGCGCGAACGCGAGCAGGGCCCATCGCAGACGGCGGCCGAGGCTCAGGCGGGTCGCCCCCGCGGAGGCGGGCTCCGCGGCCGATGCCGTGGCCGCCTCGGTGGCGGTGAAGCGCCGGGCCGCGACCGCGCAGCCCACGACCAGCGCCGCCAGTGCCGCGAATCCCCACGACCACCATCTCGATTGCTGAGCCAGCGTGAGCCGGGGTTCGATCAGCAGCGGGTACGCCAGCAGACCGAGGAAGCTGCCGAAGTTGCTGGCGGCATAGAGCCAGTAGGGATCACGAGCCCAGCGATGCGGGGTCGCCGCGAGCCACTTCTGCAGCAACGGTCCGGTGGTCGAGACCGCCATGAAGGGCAGACCGACCGACGCCACCATCAAGAGCAGCAGCCACCCGAGCGGTTGTCCGCTGGCCGGAGGCGCCCCCATGGCACGAAGCGCGATCGGAAGACAGGCGAAGGCCGCAACCAGCAGCCCGAGATGAAGGATGACCTGATGGCGAGGCCTCAGCCGGGTGGTCGCGCCGTGGACGTAGCCGTAGGCCAGCAGGAGCGCGACCTGATAGAAGACGAGCGCGGTGTTCCACACCGCCGGCGAGCCGCCGAGGAGCGGGAGCACCATCCTCGCGAACATCGGCTCGAGGATGAACATGAGCGCGGCGCTCTGGAGCACCGCCGCGAGGAAGAGCAGGGGCATCGATTGCGACCTCGGCGCCCGGGTGAAGAGGCCGGAGGACGGTCCAGCCGAACGAGCAAGGCGAGTTGCCAGCCCGGGCGCGTGCGGGGTGAAGCCTAACGAGCGTTACGCGTCTTCGCGTTCGACGACTTGCGCACCCACCACGCGATGCCGAGGACCACAACGGGAAGCAGCCACAGAACCTTCATGATTTTCACCTCCTTGGGGTGATCCCCGGGTCGGTCAATCGCCGGCCGCGAGGGCTTTGAGCAACTGGATCCCGGCCGGGCCGAGAATCGTCACCAGCAGCGCCGGGAAGATGAGGAAGACGAGCGGGAACGCGAGCTTGATGCTGGCCTTGCGCGCCATCTGCTCGGCGCGCTGACGGCGCCGCGTGCGCATGGAGTCGGCATGCGCGCGGAGCGATGCCGCGATGCTGGTTCCGAGCTTGTCGGTCTGGATCAGCATGGCGACGAGCGAGTACACGTCCTCGACTCCGGTGCGCTCGGCCAGGTTGCGCAGCGCGTCGCTGCGCGAAACGCCGGTCTGCATCTCCTGATTGACGAGCGCCAGTTCGTCGGACAGCGCCGTGCTCGCCAGCCGGATCTCGAGGCCGACGCGCTGGATGGCTGCGCCGAGACCGAGCCCGGCCTCCACGCACACCACCATGAGGTCGAGCGCGTCGGGAAGCGCGGACATGATCTCCATGTGCCGGCCACCCTGGCGGATCGCGATATAGAAGGTGGGCAGATAGAAGCCCACGAAGCCGAGGAGGACGGAGACACCCATCACGTTTCCGATCGGCTTGCCGAGTCCGTAGCCGACCGCCATCCAGACGATCGGCAGCACCACGGCGCACACCACCTTGCTGCCCAGGAACACCAGCACCGAGTCCTCGCGGCGGAAGCCCGCGCGGATCAAACCGGTGCGCATCGCGTCGGTGCCGTCCTTGGCCGGCATGAAGCCGCCGAGCTGCGCGATGAGCTTGGCGAGCAGCGGCGGCCGGCGGGCGTACGAGGGCAGCGTGTTCTGGCTCTGCAGCCTGAGCTCGCGCAACCGCAGCGTCACCGGGTTCCGCTCGGTGACCGTCGTCTGATACACGGCCAGGGCCGCGGCGGTGACCGCCGCGAAGATCAGGAGCGTCATGACGAGGAGCATGGCTTAGACCCTAATGTTCACGATCTTGCGAATGACCAGGGCGCCCAGGAGCTGCATGAACCCCGCGAAGTACAGGGCGGCGCGGCCGGCTTCGTTTTCGATCATGGGTTTGAAGTAGTCGGGGGTCATCACGAACATGAACACGCTGATGCCGGTCGGCAGAGCGAGCAGGATCATGCCGGTCAACCGGCCCTGCGCGGTGAAGGTCTTGATGTCGCCGAGGATGCGGAAGCGGTCGCGGATGAGCTTCGAGGTGTTCTCGAGGATCTCCGCCAGGTTGCCGCCCGTGTCACGCTGCAGGATGACGGCGGTCACGAAGAAGCGCAGGTCCAGTGAATCCACGCGGCGCGTGAGGTTGAACATGGTCTCGCGGAAGTCGAGGCCCAGCGACTGCTCCTCGACGCAGACCGCGAACTCACTGCGAACCGGCTCGGGGGACTCCTCGGCGACGATCGACATGGCTGCCGAGAAGCTGAGGCCGGCGCGCAGCGCACTGACCAGCAGGTCGAGGGAGTCCGGGAACTCCTCCGAGAACGACTTCATCCGCTGGCCCTTCTTCCACTTCACATACAGGTAGGGCAGCGGGGCGGCGGCCGCCATGAAGAGCAGCGCCGGCGCCACGCGGTGCATGAGCAGGATGCCGAGGAAGTACCCGCCCATGCCGCAGCCCACGATGTAGAGGATCAGCGCTCCGACCCGCATGTTGAGGCCGGCCTGATACAGCAACAGCTCGAGCCGCTGTCCCAGGTTGACCTTGCGGAGCGCCTTGTCCATCCACTGGAACGAGCTGTAGCTGGTATCCCGAACCGCCTGGACCTTGGCTTTGCTCTTGCCGCGGGTCGAAATGCCCTCGAGGCGCTTCTGGAGCTGGCGGGCTCCTTCCCCTCCGCGGTGGGTGACCAGTGCAATGGCGCCGGTCATCACCGCGAGGAAGATCAGGATGCTGAACCACAGGATCACGAAACTCTCCCTTCCTTAGGAGCGACGCCCGCGCTCGAAGATCTCGTTGGGAACCTGGACGCCGGCGAGCCGGATGCGGTCCACGCAGCGAGGCATGATGCCGGTGGCCTCGAAGTGGCCCTTCACCTTGCCCGCGCTGTCCAGGCCGGTCTGAGAGAAGCGGAAGACTTCCTGCATGGTCACGACCGTGCCTTCCATGCCCATCAGCTCCGACACCGCGAGGATGCGGCGCGTGCCGTCGGCCAGTCGCGAGACGTGGACGATCAGCTCGAGCGCCGAAGCGATCTGCTCGCGGATCGCTTTCTCGTGGAGCTGGTGTCCGGCCATCAGGACCAGGTTCTCGATGCGGTGCAGCGCGTCGCGGGGACCGTTGCTGTGGATGGTGGTCATCGAGCCGTCGTGACCGGTGTTCATGGCCTGGAGCATGTCCAGCACCTCGTCACCGCGGACCTCGCCCACCACGATACGGTCGGGCCGCATACGCAGCGCGTTCCTCACCAGGTCGCGCTGGTTGATCATGCCCTTGCCTTCGATGTTCGGCGGACGAGTCTCGAGGCGCACCACGTGCGGCTGCTGGAGCTGGAGCTCGGCCGAGTCCTCGATCGTCAGGATGCGCTCCTCGTTGGGGATGTAGCGCGACATGATGTTGAGGAGCGTGGTCTTGCCGGAGCCGGTGCCGCCCGTGATCAGCATGTTGAGGCGCGCGCGACAGGCGCCGGTCAGGAACTGCGCGATCTCGGGCGACATGCTGCCCAGCTCGAGCAGGTCCTCGATCGACAACGCCCGGCGGCGGAAGCGGCGGATCGAGAGGATCGGGCCGTCCAGCGCGGCAGGCGGAATGATGGCGTTGACGCGGGATCCGTCCGGCAGTCGCGCGTCGACCAGCGGCGTGGACTCGTCGATGCGGCGCCCGACGCGCGAGATGATGCGGTCGATGATGTGCCGGAGATGAGCTTCGTCACGGAAGCTCACCGAGGTCAGCTCGAGACGGCCGAGACGCTCGACATAGACCTGGCGATGCGTGTTGACCAGGATGTCGCTGATCTCCTCGTCGAGGAGCAGGGGCGTGATCGGACCGAGGTCGAAGGTGTCGTGCAACAGCTCGGTAATGAGCCGCTCTTCGTCTCCGCGGGTGAGCCGGATCTCGGACTCGACCAACAGGCGGCGCGCGAGATGCTCCACCTGCGCGCGACGCTGGTTCTCGTCCAGGCCTTCGAGCAGGTTGAGGTCGAGCTTGCCGATCAGCTCGCGATGGAGCTGCTTCTTGATCACCTGGTAGCGGTCGGGCTCGGCTTCAGGAGCCCGGTTGGCAAGCAGCGGAGCCGCGGCGTTGCCGCCGTTCGATCGGCCGAGACGATGGCGGAGGTTCATGACACGTTATCCCTTTCCGAAGAAACGCAGCCGCCCCGGCCGTTTGGCCGGAACCGCCTCGACAGGAGCTTCGATGCTTTCCGACGGCACCAGCTTGCGCGCCAGCGCCGTGATGTCACGGCCGGCACGGCTATCCGCGTGGCCGCCGCACAGCGGCTTGCCCACGTTGATGGCCATGCTCACCGCCGCCCAGTCGTTGGTGACGCTCCCGAACACCGACATGCCGAGCGTCTCCTCCATCTGAGGGAGCGCGATCGCGCTCTGGTCGCTGCGGCGGTTCACCACCAGGCGAACCCGATCCGGCGACACCATGAAGTTGAGCTTGTGGAAGATCTCGAGCGACCGGCGCGCCGCCCGCACCGACGGAATGCTGGGCTCGCACACGAGCAGGATGGTGCTGGTGCGATCGAAGATCTCGAGCGTGACGTCGTTGAAGACGTGCGGGCAATCGACCACCACCAGGTCGAAGGTCGAGGACAGGATCTCGAGCACGCTGCCGATCTGGTGCGCCGTGGCGCCTTCGACCTGATCGAGCAGCTCGGGCTGGGACATCACGAACAGTCCCGAGTCGTGCTTGATCAGCGCGTCGTGGACGCTGGCCGAGTCGATCTTGGCCGACGTGAGCACATCGCCGAGTGAACGGGTCGGTGAAAGGCCGAGCATGAACGCCGCGTCGCCCGAGTGGATGTCGAAGTCGGCGAGCGCCACTTCGCGCCCGGTCAGACGCTTGAGGCTGATCGCCAGGTTGGTGGCGATGGTGCTGACGCCGGCTCCGCCCTTGTTGGAGAACACCGTGATGACGCCGCGGGAGCTGCCGCCGCCGGACTTCTTCTGGGCCTGGCGCTGCACCCGCTCCATGGCTTCGCGGAGCGCGCCCCGGTCGAGGGGACGACGAAGGACTTCCTGAGCGCCGGCGCGCAGCGCGCGCAGCAGCGTGTCGGGATCGAAGATGTCGGTCATCAGGAAGATGGCGCAGTCGGGATGCTCGAGCTTGAACTGGCTCGCAGCATGGAGACCGTCATCCACCGGATGCGCCAGCTCCATGATCAGCACCGTCGGACGCACCTGGTGGCCGAGGGCGATTCCGGCGCGCAGGTCGGAGCGCTCGCCGGCGATCTGCACGCCGCCCAGCCCCTCCAGGGCCATCCTCAGCTGTCCGCGCTCGTAGTCGTCCCGGTGGACCAGCACCACCGTCGTCGTCTGGGTCATGTCGTCATCCCTTTTCTAGCGCGTCGCGTCGCGCGGTCTTTCACTGGACCAGTCGAAGGGTGAATATCGTGCCTTCAGTGCCGCCGGGATTGCCCGGAGCGGTGTCGTACATGAACTGACCGAGCATCTCGCCGTTCCCCTTCACCTTTTGCGTGAGGAAGAAGGCGGCAAACGACTTGATTCGCACCACTTTCTTTCCTGAGAGGTCGAAGGACTCCACGATCGGCAAGCGCACGACGCGCTGGCCGTTGCCGGTGTAATCCTGGAAGCAGATGTTCTCGCGCCGATCGGTGTCGGCATCCCAGCGCTGGTCCAGACCTTTGGTGAACGGTCCCGTCTTGACGCCGGGCTCGGTGACCGTGAACGTCTGGCCGACATCGACGCAGCAGCTGTAGCCGTAGGCGGTCTGGCAGCGAATCGCCGCACCACCGCCACCCTGCACGTCGCCGCAATTCCCTTCCTGACATTCGGGGAACTCGAGCAGCTGATAGTTGCCCGACTGCCCGGTGCCCGGATCCACCTTCAAGTTGACCGTGTTGCCACAACTGGGATCGAACCAGCCGGAGTTCGGCGGCTCGACGGGGGCCATCGGGATGAGCCCCTCGCATACGCCGCTGGCGAGCTCGGCTTGCGCGGTGGCGGCCGCCGTGACGGACAACGAGGTGATGCCGAGGACCTGAGCGACGTGCGTCACCATGGAGCCGCCGGCCGTGGGATCGCGGCGAACCACGACCTTGCACTGGTTGGGCTGCGGGAAGGTGACGTCCCCTGCCAGCAGCGTGATGCCGGTGGAGGATTTGACGAACGCCTTGTTCAAGTTTGCGGTCTGCGTCGCCCGCACCAGGGCGGTGTCCTGATTGATGATGCCCGTCTCGGTATCGACGCCCGAAGCGCCCGCCAAGGCCGCGGCGTCCGCGGCACGCTGGAGCTGGGTCCGGGTCGCCATCAGCTTCGAGACGTCGATGCCGATGGCCACGAACCCGAGCAGGAACAGCATGAAGAAGGCGGTATAGATGATGACCACGCCGCGTTCACGCGGGCGGTCCTTGGCGACTTGGCGCTTCGATTGAAACATGACTACCTGTCTTTCTGGTCCGTGGGGAGAGGCGGCAGCGTCGTCTCGGCCTGCTCCACCAGCTCGGGCGACACCACGACGAGCAGGTCGCGCTCGACCTTCTCGGTGTGGCTGTCGCTGAAGAAGAAGCCGAGCAGCGGGATGTAGCCGAGGAACGGAACGCGCCGCACCACCTTGACCTTGTCGGTCTGCTTGAGGCCGCCGATCGCGAGGTGCTCACCGGCCCGCAGATTCACGGTGGTGGACGCCTTGCGCGTAATCAGTGACGGCACCACACCAGCCGTGGTCCGGGCCGTGATGCTGCTGAAGTCCACCTGGCTCATCTCCGGCGCGACCTTCAGCGTGATGCTGTTGTCTTCTTCGACGAACGGCGTGAAGTCGAGCTTCACACCGAATTCCTTCCACTCGATGGTCACGGTGTTCGACTGCGCACCCGTCCCGCTGGCGATCGGCACCGGAATCTCGCCGCCCGACAGGAAGCTCGCCGGCATGCCGCTGCGGGTCACCAGCGTGGGGCTGGCGAGCACGCGCAGGTCGCCGCTCTCTTCCAGGGCGCGCCACGCCACCTCGAGCTTGAGGTCGCCCGCGTTGCGCAGGTATCCGAGGAACCCATCGGTCTCCGGACCGACCGTCAGACCCGGAGGATTGTCGGTGTACGGAGAGATCTTGCTCGTCAACAGGCCGCCGGTGAGGAAGCCGTCGATCCAGGGCCTGTTGCTGTGCCCGGCGCCGAACCAGTCGAAGCCGAGCGACTTGATGGCCTGCCCCGACACCTCGGCCACCCGCACCCGCAAGGACACCTGCTTGTTGTAGTTCGGCGTGAAGACCTCGACGTCGTAGACCTTGTAGCGCGCGCCTTCGCTGTAGACCACCAGCGTCGTGACGCCGGCCGCTTTTCCGTTGACGACCACGGTGCGCGCCGAGCCGACCGCCGCGTCGGCGATCTTGGGCTCGGCGATGGCGACCGTCCGCACTTCGTCGTTGGACGTCACCACCTCGGCACGACCCACCGGAACCCGAAGTCGATCGTGCGTCTGGGCTCGCGCGAGCTGCACCCCCCCCGCGAGCGCGGCCACCATCAGCGCGCCGCCGAACACAGTGCTGACCATCTTCCGTGACATCGTTCCTCCTGATTCGGGTAGGGCCGTCCGAGTGATGAGCTCAGTGCGTGGTGTCGGCGACGGCGGGCGTTTCACTCACATTGGCGCTGCGGATGATGCGGACCTTCTGTGCCGGCTGACGGGCTGCGGCCACCTGCGCCTTGGGCTGCGCCGGCGCCGGGCGGCGTGGGCCCGCGGCGACGCGAACGGGCGGAGCCTGCTTGCCCAGCATCTCGCGGGTCGACAACGAGGCGATCTGAGCCTCTTCCTGGTCCTCGGGGTTACGGAGCACCAGGTGGATCTTGCCTTCGTGGAGCGCCAAGGCCAGCGTCTCGGCGCCATCCGGGCTCACGAGCAACGTGACGGCCTGCACGGTGATCGGCTTGTTGTCCTGCTGCTCGGTCTTCTGGCCGGCGGCCAGCACTTCGGTGTTCTGGAGGACGGTGCGCGTGACGGCGTCTTCGTTCATGTTGCGCGGGTCGACGGTGACCAGGACGTCGACGCGGTCGCCGGGGAGAACGAATCCGGAAACGCCGGAGACCTGATTGACCTCGAGGCTGGCGGCGCGCATGGACGGGCGGACCAGCATCGACAGACCGCCGCCGCGCGAGCTCAGCTTGATGGCGGTGACGGGCTCACGAGCGCCCATGAAGACCTTGGTCGTCTGCCCGACCACGGAGTCCATGCTGGCGTAGGCGCCTTCGGGCACGGCGTCCTTCGGGTAACGGACGATGCGCAGCATCGCGCGATCGAGCTTCACACCGAACGTGAGGTCGGTGGCGGTGACGATGACGTCCCTGTAGTTCGCATTGCTGCGGGCGGTCGACTTGCTGGCCAGCGACGTGAGGCCGAAGTAACCGACCACGGCCGCCGCTGCACCCAGCAGGACCGCGACAACCATGAAGTTCTTACCGTTCGCGCTCACGGGTCGCTTCTCCTCCGAGTGGACTGCTGACTAGGACGTTCCCTCGTTGCGCATCCAGGCATCGCCTGTCAGCGGCATCGGGTTGGTGAAATTGGCTCCAAACAAGTTGAACATTCCCGGGAAGATCCAGTTGAAATCCCCGGTGACCTGGACGTGGACCTGCTTCGAGGGCAGCGCCTCGATGAGCAGGTTGGAGACCGTCACGCCGGACGAATTGGCGACCTGCAGGACGCGGTCGCGAACCAGTGCGCTGTCCGCCGACGTCGTCACCGCTCGCATCCGCACGCCTTCGCGCGCGGCCTGTTCCAGGACGCTGCGCACAAAGAACGCGCGGCCGAAGTCCACGGCCGCAACGGTCAGCAAGAGCAAGAGAGGCAGGACGAGCGTGAATTCGATCAGCGCGGTGCCGCGCTCGGAGTTCTTTCGGGCATTGCGGAAAGCGAGACTCATTGCGCCCCCGTTATCGGCCATCAGGCCTTGACCCATAAGGCCATTGTGCAACCGGCCAGCACGGCCAGCGCGAAAGGGAACCGAATGCCGGTCGTGACCGGCGGCGGTCCGGGAGATGCAGCTCGGGCCAGTGTCCACAGCCCGGCGACGGCGGCGCCCTTGACGGCCGTCCACAACATGCGACGTCGCGCGGCGACGATCACCGAGATCACGCCGCCCGCCACCAACGAAGCGAGCAGCGCGATCGCGGCTTGAGGCCAGGCCAGCCATGCACCGGCGGCGGCCATCAGCTTGACGTCTCCTGCGCCCATCCATCGCATCAACCATCCAGGGATCAGTGCCAGCGCCACCGCGATTCCGGCGAGCGATGCCACGAGGTCTTGGGGTCCGCCGAGTGCGTAGTGGGTCGCGAGACCCAGCAGCATGGCGGGGAACGTGATCTTGTTCGGAATCTTCCGGGTCCGAACGTCCGCCCGGGCAGCGAGCGTCACCAGCACGATGACCGGGACGGCCACCCAGAGCGGAGCGTTCATGGACGTCGGTTGTGCTTAGTTGGCTTCCAGGGCGTCCTTCGCCTTGGTGAACGCACCAACCAGAGCACCCTTGATTCCGAGCGGGTCGGCGATGATCGTCACGAGGGCCACCGCAGCCACGAAGGCCGCCAGCAAGCCGTACTCGATGAGGTCCTCACCGTTTTCGTCACGGACGAAGCTACGGACCAGGTTCATCATGATGGGTCTACTCCTCTGCAGGGGGACCGACATGTCCGGCATACGCCGGGTTGGACGTGCACGGTCGTCGACCGTGCGACGACCTCTAGCCACCTGCACCGCGCTCGAGCCCCGACGTCGTGTCGTGATGTGGGCTTTTTGCTTTCGGCCTCAGGCGCTGGCCTAGGTCAACGCAAGACGCAGGCCAGTCCTGTTTCGCGAATGCACACAGCGTCGCAAGTCCCTTTCGCAAGAACGCGCTGCGATTCCATCGCGACCACCGCGGCCCGCTTGAGGATCGGGCTCTGCATCGTCAAGCGTTGGGAAAGAGTCAACGGCACCAACACCGGCACGGGGTTTTCACCCACACGTGCGCGTGCAGATTGCATTGCGGCGGACTGCAGAGTGAGGTTTTGACCGCTAAAATCGCGGCTGAAACCGGTTCCATCCCCGATGACACCACGCCGAAGAAACGTCGGCGCGACGCAGGGATCCTGGCGTTCGGTTTCCGTCAGCGAGGGTGTCGGCGGCGACGACGGGGTCTAGCCGCCGAGGTAGGCCTTCTTCACGTCCTCGTTCTGGAGGAGCCGCCGTGCCTGGTCTTCGAAGCGGACGTGCCCGGTTTCCAGCACGTAGCCACGGGCGGCGATCGACAACGCGAGGTGGGCATTCTGCTCGACCAGAAGCACCGTGACACCCCGCTCGTTGATCTCTCGAATCGTGCGGATGATCTCGCGCACCAGGATAGGGGCGATGCCGAGCGACGGTTCGTCGAGGAGCAGCAGCCGAGGCCGCGACATCAAGGCGCGTCCGATCGCCAGCATCTGCTGCTCGCCGCCCGAGAGGGTTCCGGCGGTCTGCCGCCGCCGCTCGAGCAGTCGCGGGAACAGCGCGTACATGCCGTCGAAGTCCTCACGGATCCTCGCGCGGTCCTTGCGCCGATAGGCGCCGAGCTCGAGGTTGTCCTGCACCGACAGGTTGGCGAACACCATGCGCCCCTCCGGGGCGTGGGAGATACCGAGTCCCACGATCTCGTGCGGCGGCACCCGGCTGATGTCGCGTCCTTCGAGCTTGATGGCGCCGGCGCGCGGGCGGATCAGGCCGGAAATCGCGCGCAGCAAGGTGGTCTTGCCGGCGCCGTTGGCGCCGATGATGGCGACCACCTCGCCGGGCTGCACGTGGAGCGAAATGCCCTTGACGACATCGCCGGAACCGTAGCCGGCGACCACGTCGGTCAGTGCCAGCATCACGTCCCCCCGGTCCCCAGATAGGCGTCGATCACCTGCGGATCGCGCTGCGCCTGGGTCGGCGCTCCCTCGAAGATCTTCTCGCCGTAGTTGAGCACCACCAGGCGGTCCGACAGGCCCATCACCACTTCCATGTCGTGCT
>DASTBI010000133.1 GCA_035712145.1 Candidatus Eisenbacteria bacterium
CGCTCAGGAGCTGCCCGATCCGGGGGCCCGCGTGCGCGTCCACAGCACTCCGCGTGAGCGCAAACCGGTGCTTGGCGTCCTCGAAGCCTGGAAACCCGACACGCTGGTGGTGCTCTCCGACTCGGCAGCGACGCGCCTCTCGATTCCAATGGCGCACATCGTTCGCTTCGAAACCAGCGCGGGCAAAGGCCCCGCGACCCGGGAAGGGGCGCAGACTGGCGCGATCCTCGGGGCGCTCGCCGGGCTCACGATCGCGGCGCTCAACGACAACAACGAGATGGTTTGGAAGTATCCGTTGGGCGGAACGCTCGGCATGATCGCGGGCGCGGGCGTCGGGGCGGTCGTGGGTTCCGCCCGCCGGATCGAGCAGTGGAAGGCGGCGCCGATTCCCCAGCCGCGTCCGGCCAATGCGCCTTCCGAGCTTCCCGCGGCCGTCCGCGTGCGAATCCAGGCGCCCCGCGACTTCGGGGATGAGCCCAGGACCGGCATCCTGGTCCGGCGCGCGCAAGACAGCCTGACCTTCCTACCCGACGGCAAGGGTAGCCAGTCCATCACGCTCGCGATTCCGCACATCAACCGTCTGGAGGTCGGTGATGGCCGGCGGCATCACGCCTGGACGGGCGCGACCACGCTCGGCTTGCTGGGAGTGGTGGTGGGTGCGGGGCTCGGAGGAGCGCTCGCCTCGATGGAGGGCGGGGACTACGCCGCGGGGGGCGCGCTCGTCGGAGGCCTCACCGTAGGCGGATTGGGCTTCGTCGCGGGGATGTTTCTCGGAGGTCTCAGCGAGTACGAGCACTGGGAGCCTGTCCCGCTCGACGCGAAGTGATCTCGATCTCCGAGCAGCTCGGCCCGCTGTCTTGACGCCACGCGGCGGTCCGGCTTTACTCCGTCGCCTCACGGGCGCTTAGCTCAGCTGGTAGAGCACTTGCTCGACAAGCAAGGGGTCACTGGTTCAAGTCCAGTAGCGCCCACCATTTGCGCCGCGCCGTGACGGCGAAGTCTCAAAGCGGACGGCCGGCACGCGCCGCCAGGGAAACACCGATGTCCATGGCCTCCATCTCCGAAGACCGACCCGACGTCGCGAACTATCCGGGCGGCGAGGCCCTGTACCGGCTGCGGCACTCGGCGGCGCACGTCCTCGCCACCGCGGTCACCGAGCTGTTTCCCGAGGTCAAGGTCGCCGGCGGGCCGCCGATCGAGAACGGCTTCTACTACGACTTCGCGCGCGACGAGCCCTTCACTCCCGAAGATCTCGAGAAGATCGAGGTCCGCATGCGCGAGATCGTCGCCGCCGACCAGGTCTTCGAATACGAAGAGGCCAGCCGCGAGGAAGCGCAGCGTCGATTCGCTGCCGCCGGTGAGAAGTACAAGCTGCATTTCCTGAGCATGATTCCCGCGGACGCCAAGGTCACCTATTACAAGAACGGCGGGTTCGTCGATCTGTGCCGCGGCCCGCATGTGCGCAGCACCGGCGAGGTCAAGGCGTTCAAGCTCACCCACGTCGCGGGCGCGTACTGGCTGGGCAGCGAGCGCAACGAGATGCTTCAGCGCATCTACGGCACCGCCTTCCCATCGGCACAGGAGCTCGAGGCTCATCTCCAGAGGGTCGAGGAAGCGCTGAAGCGCGACCATCGCCGGCTCGGCCGCGAGCTGGATCTGTTCTCGATTCACGAAGAGGTCGGCGCGGGGCTGATCCACTGGCACCCCAAGGGGGGCATGCTGCGCCACCTGATCGAGACCTTCGTCAAGGACGAGAACCTCAAGCGCGGATATCACCTCGTCTACACGCCGCATATCTCGAGCGAGCGGCTCTATGCGATCTCCGGTCATCTCGACAAGTATTCGGAGTTCATGTACGCGCCCATGGACATCGAGGGCAGTCCGTACCGGGTGAAGCCGATGAACTGTCCGAACCACATCATGATCTACAAGAGTCGCCGCCGGAGTTATCGCGAGCTGCCGCTTCGGCTGGCCGAGCTGGGCACCGTGTATCGCTTCGAGAGGAGCGGCGTGCTCCACGGCATGGATCGCGTGCGCGGATTCACCGTCGACGACGCCCATCTGTTCTGCACCAAGGAGCAGGTGGCCGAAGAAGTCGAAGGCATGATCGAGCTGATGAACGTGCTGCTGCAGGCCTTCGGCTTCACCTACACCGCCTATCTCGCGACTCGGCCCGCCAAGAGCCTGGGCGCCGAGGAGGACTGGACGTTCTCCACCGAGGCGCTGCGCTCGGCGCTCGAGCGGCGCGGGATCGAATACGAGATGGACGAAGGCGGCGGCGCCTTCTACGGGCCGAAGATCGACGTGAAGCTCGAGGACGCGCTGGGGCGCGAGTGGCAGTGCGGCACGATTCAGGTCGACATGAACCTGCCCAAGCGCTTCGAGATCACCTACACCGGGGCCGACGCCAAGGAGCACGAAGTGGTGATGCTCCATCGCGCGCTCCTCGGCTCGCTCGAGCGGTTCGTCGGCATCTACATCGAGCACACCGGCGGCGAGTTCCCGGTGTGGGTCGCGCCGGTGCAGGTGGTCGTGATTCCCGCCAATCCGAAGGCTCACGACTACGCCGTCGATACCGCGGCTTTCCTCAAGGACGGCGGCGTGCGCGCCAACGTGGATCTCCGTGACGAGAAGATGGGCGCCAAGATCCGCGACGCCGAGCTGGAGAAGATTCCGTACATGCTGGTGGTCGGTCCGCGCGAGGCCGAAGCCGGCACCGTGTCCCCGCGTCGCAAGGGTCAGGGACAGCTCGAGGCGATGAGCCGGGACGCTTTTCTGGAGCGTGTCCAGAAAGAGACGCGCGAGCGAACGCGGTAGGGATTGGTATCCGGCGCGAGTTCGCTCTTGACAGCTTTTTGGGCACGAACTCGCTGGCCTCCGTAATGGACTCTTGAAAGCGCGCGAGCACGCCGAGGTTCGCGGCATTTCGACGTCACCGAACGTAGGCCGAACGATTCGCGAGTTGTCTCACGATCGCGCGTTCATGCAAGGCTGAAAGAGCCGAAAACAGCTGTGATACAAAGAGCACGTCAGCCCTCGACACACGCCCCCGTCGAGAACTGCCGTGAACTACTCACGCACCGCGCTGTCCGACTCCGCCTTGATTCAACAGCTGCAACAGTCGTTCGCCCGCGACCGCACCAGCACGGCCCTGCTGCTTGCTGACATCGCTGAAGTCGATGCCCGCAAGCTCTACCTCCCGGCTGGCTATTCCTCCATGCACGCCTACTGTGTGGAAGGGTTCGGACTCACGAGGGATTCCGCCTACAAACGGATTCAGGCCGCCCGCGCCGCTCGGGAGTACCCCGAGCTGTTCGAATGCGTCGCCGACGGGCGGCTCAACCTCAGTGGTTTGTGCTTGTTGGCGCCTCACCTCACGCCGGAGAACGCGGCAGACCTGGTCAGCGCGGCGGCTGGAGAGAGCAAGTCCGGAATCGAGGCGTTGATCGTGGCTCGCTTTCCCCGTTCTGAAGAGATGCCGATCGTTGAGACCTTCACGGTCGTGGACCCGCAACTTGCCCCGGGGCAAGTTGCGCCTACTTCCTTCCAGGCATCGGACATGGAAGTTGCCCCGGGGCAGGTTGCACCGCCCAGATCATCGGTGGCGCCGATCGCAGCTCAGCGTTTTGCCTTCAGGGTCGTCCTCTGCCAGGACGCGCACGACCTCCTGACCCAGGCCCAATCACTCCTCAGCCACCAGATTCCGAGCGGCGATCTCTCAATGGTATTCCGCCGCGTACTCGAGATCGCGGTGAGGCAACTCGAGAAGCAGAAGTTCGGGGCCACGAGTCGACCCCACATCTCGGCCACCAGCCCTAACCCTCGCTACATCCCTCGTCACGTGAAGCGAACTGTATGGAAGCGCGACCGAGGCCAATGCACCTTCGTGAGCTCGGACGGCCATCGCTGCTCCGAAAAGGCCCGACTCGAGTTCGATCACATCGAGCCGGTCGCGCGAGGCGGACAGGCGACCATGAACGGGATAAGGCTGAGATGCCGCGCGCACAATCAATACGCAGCCGAGTGCACCTTTGGAACCGACTTCATGAAGAGCAAGAGGGCTGAGGCTGAAGCGGCCAAGCTGGCCAGGAAAGCGGTCGACGAGGTCGTCCCATACCTAAGAGCGCTACGAATCTCCGCCACCGATGCCAAACGAGCGGCGGAGAAATGCGCGGCCATTCCCGACGCTTCGCTGGAAGAGCGAGTGAAGCTCGCGCTGTCGTGCTTTGGCCCGCGGAGTCGGGTCGCCTGCGTGGGTTAGGCGAGGACTAAGGGAGGATCAACCCGATCCGGAGGGGCGATCACGGGCGTCTCCATTGCGCTTCCGTTCGAGTCATCACCAAACGAAAAACCGCCGGCCCCGATGGACCGGCGGTTCGTCACTTCTCGAAGGTCTAGAACGCGAAGCTGAAGCCCATCGCGCCTTCGGAGCCGCTCGGCAGCCACTTGGTCTCGGCGTCGCCCTCGGACGCCGTGGCGTAGCCCCAGTACTGGCCGATGTGGCCCATGAGGCCGAAGTTCTCGCCCATCAGGATTTGGGCGCCGATGCGGCCGCTGAGCGCGTAGCGGGTGGTCGAGGGCTGCTCAGCCTCGCCCGACTCATCCTCGAACTTCAGCCTCCCGCTCCAGATCTGGATTCCCGGGCCGGCGAAGAATTGGAGCTTGTCGCTCACCTGGGCGAAGCGGTCGCCGCCCAAGCGCACCTGCCATGAGCTGACCGAGTAGGTTTGGTTGCCTCCGAAGACCACGGCCGGATCGGCGGTCACGCTCTCCTTGAAATAGCCGATTCCTGCGGTCAGGTTGACTGCGTACTCCTTCGCCATGAAGTACCAGTATTGGCCTTGCACCCCCACTTCAGGCCAGGTGGAAGACAGCAGATACCCACCATTGTCCGTGTTCGCGTCCGCGATCCCGCGGCTCAACTGGATAGCGAGGAGCGAGGCTCCCTTCTCGAGAGAAGCTGCGGACGCCACGACGGGAAGCACGAGCAGGGACGAAGCGACCAGCCAGAACCTCGCGAATCTCATCTGCCCTCCACGGGGGGACCGGCCACCATGGCCGGAACGGCCAGCGAAACTAGGGAGGAGGGGGCGAGGTGTCAACCGGACCACTGCCCGGCCTTGCACCTGGGTGGAGGCGCGGTTAGACTGGCCGCCGTTGTCGACCTAAGCAGAAGCCCCGCGCTTCTCACCCTCCGCGGACTGCGGTCCTGCAAAAGGGTTCCAGGCGAGGCGGTCCATGGGGACCGCGCCTGCAGCCGGCTCGGCGCCGGGCGGGGTTTCGGCTTTTCCGGAACTCGGCCCGGCGTCGATCGTTTTCGATCGACCCAGGCAATCAGCCAGCCAGGAGGTGAAAGCCATTTCGACGCCACGGCAACCCGAACATCGAGTGAACGAGCGTATCCGAGTCCCCCAGATTCGATTGATCGGCGACGACGGCTCTCAGATCGGGGTCATCACGGTCCGAGAAGCTCTGGCGATGGCGCAATCCAAGAACCTCGACCTGGTGGAAGTGTCGCCGACCGCGAGGCCTCCGGTTTGCCGGATCATGGATTACGGCAAATTCAAGTACGAGGAGAGCCGAAAGGCGCGCAAGGCGAAGAAGAAGCAACACGTGGTGCAGATCAAAGAGATCAAGATGCGGCCGAAGATCGAGGACCATGACTACGGGTTCAAGATGGACCACGCTCGCGAGTTCCTGAACGAGCGCAACAAGGTCAAGTTCACGATCATGTTCCGCGGGCGCGAAATGGCGCACCAGGACATCGGGCGGCGGCTGATCGATCAGATCATCGCCGACCTCGCCGAGATCGCCGCCATCGAGACCCCCGCTCGGAGCGAGGGACGCACGCTCACGATGGTGATGATGCCAAAGCCGCCGAAGATCGGCGCACCGGTGCATCCCAAGGGCGACGGCAAGGACGCAACGTCTTAGGACGGCTAGGACACCTTAGGACGGCTATAACACCGGTTACTGGTCAGCGCACCACACTGAGCGGTGAAAGACAGGAGAGACGCATGCCCAAGATGAAAACCAATCGCGCCGCTCGCAAGCGGTTCAAGGTGACCGGCACCGGGAAGGTGGTTCGCGCCCAGTCCGGAAAGCGCCACGGCATGATCGGCAAGTCGCGAAAGCGCAAGCGCCGGCTGCTGAATCCCGTGGTGGCCGCCAAGGCTGATCAGGCCCGCATGCAGCGCATGCTCGGCCTCCGCTAGCTCCCGACCCCGACCCCTCGTCCGCGGACAAACTCTCCTGCCGCGGGCGGACATGGAGAAGACCCATGCCACGCGCAAAGACCGTCGTCCCTGGACGCGCCCGTCGCCGCAAGGTGCTGAAGGCGGCCAAAGGCAACTACAGCGGCCGCCGCAAGCTCTACAAGAGCGCCCTTCAGACCGTGCAGCGCGCCGGTCGTTTCGCCTACATCCACCGCCGCACCAAGAAGCGCGATTTCCGGCGGCTATGGATCACGCGGATCAACGCCGCCGCCAGGATCTATGGGCTTTCGTACAGCGCGCTCATCTCGGGGCTCAAGCGGGCCAACGTCGAAGTGAACCGCAAGATCCTCGCGGATCTCGCGGTGCGCGATACGGCGGCCTTTGCCAAGCTCGCGGAGGTCGCGAAGTCGGCGGCGGCCTGATGGCCGTTTCCTCCGGAAACGGCCTGCTTCAGGGTTGCGATCCGGCGTGGAGCAGGGGTGACCCTGCAAGTTTGTTCCCGGACCTGCACCCCGAGCGCGTGAAGGAACTCGAGGCGCGCGACCCGTCTCTCGCCGAGGCTTATCAAAATTGGGCCGAGGTGCTCGCGGGCGCTCCCGACTTGCGCGAACTCCAGGAGCGGCAGGTCGCGGTCCTCGGCCGCGAGCGCGGAGTGCTCAAGCTCGCGCTCGGTGAGCTTGGCAAACTGCCCGCGGAGGAACGGCGCGCGCGGGGAGCCGGTCTCAACGCGATGCGCGTCGGCCTCGAAGCGGTGGTCAAGGCACGCCGCGAACAAATCGAGCGAGCCGCCGAAGCCCGGGCCTCCGCCGGACTCGACGTCACGCTGCCGGGGCGGCGCCCGTGGATCGGCAAGGCCCACGTGCTCGCGCAGGTGCAGGCCGATTTGCTCGATCTCTTTCATGGGCTCGGCTATTCCGTCTACACGAGTCCCGAGGTGGAGTGGGACGAGTACAACTTCACCAAGCTGAATTTCCCGAAGGATCATCCGGCTCGAGACGCCCACGACACTTACTGGATTCGTGAAGGGAAGACTCTGCTGCGCACGCACACTTCTCCAGGCTGGGTACGAGCCATGGAGGAGAGGAAGCCGCCCCTGCGGCTGGTGTTTCCGGGGCGCGTGTACCGCGCCGAGCAGGTGGACGCGAGCCACATGGATCAGTTCCACCAGATCGACGGACTCTTCGTGGACCGCGACGTCAGCATGGCGGACTTGAAGGGCACACTGGCCACGTTCGCGCGCGCGATCTACGGAGACAAGGTCAAGACGCGGCTCGTGCCGGTCTACTTCCCGTTCGTCGAGCCGGGCTGCCAGCTCGACATCGCCTGCGCGATCTGCGAAGGCCGTGGGCGCCTCGAAGGCGACGTCCGATGCCCGGTGTGCAAGGGCTCGGGGTGGAGCGAGCTCCTCGGCGCGGGCATGGTGCACCCGAACGTCTTCCAAGCGGTCGGCTACGACCCCGAGGTCGTGACCGGCTTCGCGTTCGGCATGGGACTCGAGCGGATCGCGATGGCGCGCTACGGCGTTCCCGAGATCCGGCTGTTCCTGGAAAACGACATTCGTTTCCTGCGGCAGTTCTGAAGGAGGAGCCATGCGGCGCGGAAAGCGCAAGATCGCCTGGGCGATGGGCGTACTGCTGCTGGCTCTCGCCGTGTTCCTGGTGCCTACGATCTGGTTGAAGCCCTGGTCGGTGGAGCACTATTACATGAGAGTCTTTCTCGAGTTCGCGGTGCGCCATCCCATGCTCATGACGTCCATGGGCATGCTGGATGGGACGCCGCTCGACTTCTACTCGCACAAGCTCGACGACTTCTCGCCCGAGGCCGAAGAGCGGGAGATCCGCTTCCTCGAGCGGCAGATCGACGTCCTCCACCAATACGACCGCACCAAGCTCCCATCCAAGCAGCGGCTGTCGTACGACGTCCTCGACTGGTTCCTGACCAACCAGAAGGAGAACGCCCGCTTCGCCGACCACGATTATCCGGTCAACCAGCTGTTCGGCTTCCAGAGCCAGCTGCCCGACTTCATGATGAACACGCATCCTTTGAAGAAACCGCGCGACGCCGAGAACTACGTGAAGCGCATCTCCAAGTTCGGCGTGGCCTTCGACCAGACACTCCGCGGGCTGCGCCACCGGGAGGCCAAAGGCATCGTGCCGCCGCGGTTCGTCGTCCAGAAGGTGCTGGATCAGATGAACGGCCTCATCGGAAAGCCGGCGCGCGAGAATCCGCTCTACACGCACTTCGTGACCCGCACGGACTCGATGGCCAAGCTGAAGCCGGCGGATCGCGACCGGTTGCGCGCGCGGCTCGAGCGCGAGATCGAGCAGACGGTGTACCCGGCCTACCGCCGGATGATCGCCTACGAGGACAGCCTGCTCGCGCGCGCGAACGACGACGACGGGGTGTGGAAGCTCCCGGACGGCGACGTCTACTACGACCGCTGCCTGGCGAGCCATACGACCACGCGCATGCCGGCAGACTCGATCCACGCGCTGGGACGCCGCGAGGTGGACCGCATCCAGGGATCGATGATGGCCATTCTCGCCGCCCAGGGATACCGGGTGCCCGACCTGGCGAGCACGGTGCGCAGGGTCTTCGCCGAGCCTCGCTTCCAGTTTCCCGATGGCGACGAAGGCCGGGACGCGATCATCGCCGGGTACCAGGCGATCCTCGACGAGGCGGCTCCGCGGCTCGATGCCTTGTTCGGCGTGCGACCCAAGGCGCGGCTCGAGGTGAAGCGGGTGCCGCCGTTCAAGGAGGCGACATCGGCCGGCGCGTACTACCAGCGTCCCTCCATGGACGGCAAGAGGCCCGGTGTGTTCTACGCGAACCTCCGGGATCCGCACGAGACGCACCGCCCCGACATGCGCACGCTCGCGTATCACGAGGGAGTGCCTGGGCACCACTTCCAGATCTCGGTCCAGAACGAGCTGACCGGCGTGCCGTTCTTCCGGAAGATGATCCCCTTCACCGCCTACGCGGAAGGATGGGGGCTCTACGCGGAGCGCCTGGCCCTCGAGAACGGCTTCCACCAAGACGCGTTCGACTCGCTCGGGGCGCTCCAGGCCGAGCTGTTCCGCGCGGTGCGGCTCGTGGTGGACACCGGTATCCATCGCGCACGCTGGACCCGCGAGCAGGCGATCGACTACATGCTGTCGAACACCGGAATGGACTCGACCGAGGTGGTGCGCGAGATCGAGCGCTACATCGTGAATCCTGGCCAGGCCTGCGCATACAAGGTGGGCCAGCTCGACATCCTGCGACTCCGCGAGGATGCCCGCCGCCGGCTCGGCGGTCGTTTCGACGTGCGCCGCTTCCACGACGTCGTGCTCTCGAACGGCGCGCTGCCGCTGAGCCTGCTCGAGCGCACCGTCGACGAGTGGGTGCAGGACGAGCTCAAGCGTCCGGCCGTCACCGATCGGGGCTGACATGAAGATGGCGAGGCTGACATGAAGCTGCCGATGTCGTGGCTGCGGGAGTGGGTGGAGTTCGACGCCTCCGCCGAGAAGGTGGCCGACGCGCTCACCCTGCGTGGCTTCTATGTCGAGGGCATCGAAACGCTCGGTCACCGGTATCCGGGCGTCGTGGTGGGTCGCGTGCTCGAGGTCGCCCGCCATCCCAATGCCGACCGTCTATCGCTTTGTCGCGTCGATGGCGGAGGCGAGACGCTCTCCGTCGTCTGCGGCGCGCCCAACGTGCGTCCCGGCATGATCGCGCCGCTCGCCACCGTGGGGGCGAAGCTTCCGGACGGCACGGTGATCAAGAAGTCGAAGATCCGCGGCGAGGAGAGCCAGGGCATGCTGTGCTCGGGGCGCGAGCTCTCGCTCTCCGAGGACCATGACGGCATTCTGGATCTGGAGCGCGTGGTGGCCCGCCGCGAGGAGCTGAAGATCGGCCGGCCGATCGACGAGATCCTGGATCCTCCTGACGAGGTGCTCGAAGTCGAAGTGCCGTTCAACCGACCCGACGGGCTCGGCGTCGTGGGACTGGCACGCGAGGTTCGCTCGGCGGTTGGCGGCCGGTGGACCCAGGTGGCCTCCGCGCGGCTCGCGGCGCGGTGGAGCGGACGCAGCGACTTCGATCTCGAGATCGAGGACCCCGAGGGCTGTCCTCGCTACCTGGCGCAGGTGGTGGACGGCGTGCAGGTCGCTCCCTCGCCGCCGTGGCTGGTGCGACGCCTCGCCGCGATGGGCCAGCGCCCGGTGAACAATGTGGTCGACGTCACCAACCTGGTGCTGCTCGAGCTGGGTCAACCCGTGCATGCGTTCGATCTCGCGCGCCTCGAAGGCGGCGCGATCCGCGTGCGGCGCGCGCGGGCGGGAGAGACGCTCACCACGCTCGACGGCAAGCCGCGCACGCTCGATCCCGAGGTGCTGATCATCGCCGACCGGCAGCGGCCGGTCGCGCTGGCAGGCATCATGGGCGGCGCCGACAGCGAAGTGACGGACGCCACCTCCAGCATCCTGCTCGAGTGCGCCTGGTTCGAGCCCACGCGCGTGCGCCGTGGCGCGCAGCGGCTTCTGATGGCGACCGAAGCCTCACGGCGCTTCGAGCGCGGCGTCGATCCGGCCATCGGCTCGCCGGCGGCGGCTCGCTTCATCGCCTTGCTGCGGGAGCTGGCGCCCGACATACGGCTCGGACGCGCGCGCGAGCGCACGCATCGCGCGCCCACGCCGCGCACGCTGCGGCTGCGGTCGAGCCGCGTGCGACGGCTGCTCGGCGTCACGCTCACCACCGAGGAAGCCGGACGACATCTCGAATCGTTCGAGTTCGGCGTGGACCGCGGCGATCCGCTGGCCGTGCGGGTGCCGAGCTGGCGGCCCGACGTGACCCAGGAGGACGACCTGGTCGAGGAAGTCGGGCGCGCGCACGGCTACGATCGCATCCCCGAAGCCTCGCCGGACTCGCGCGGCGTGATTCCGAAGCGCGGCGGCCCTGAGCGCACACGCGATCGCGCGCGTCAGGCGATGCGCGCGCGCGGGCTCCACGAGGCGTGGTGCACCACGCTCATCTCGGAGCGTGAAGCGCAGTCCACCGCCGCATTGCTCGGCGCCGACGACCCGGCGCTGGTGCGGGTGATGAACCCCACGAGCCGCGAAGGGGAGGTCCTGCGGCCGAACCTGGTCGCCGGCCTGCTTCGCGCCTGCGCGCACAATCTCAACCAGGGCGCTTCCGCCGTCCGGCTGTTCGAGGTCGGCGCCGGCTTCCGCGATCGCGGCGAGAGAGAGCTTCCGGAGGAGACGCCGATGTTGTGCGCGGTCGTGTGCGGGTCGCGCTATGCGCACGCCCATGATGCCGCGCAGCAACGGGTGGATTTCGCCGACGCCAAGGGCCTCTGGGAGGCCTGGCTGGCGGAGATGCGCGTTGACACTACAGAATGGCGCGCCTATTCTTCGCCCGGTTGGAAACCCGGTGCCAGTGTGGAGGTTGCGTCTGCGACTTCCAGCATTGGATGGGCGGGAACGCTGAGCCTCGAGCTACTCCAGGGATGGGGGATCGAAGATGAGGTGCACCTGTTCGCGGTGCGTCTCGATGCCCTTCCCGAAGCTCCCGGTCCCGCGATCACCCGCCGGCCGGGACGGTTCCCGCCGGCCCGACGAGACGTGGCGTTCTTCGTGCCGGACTCCGTGAAGCACCAGGAGCTGGCCTCGTTGCTGAAGGGCGCGGGCGGGGAATGGTTGTCGAACGTCGAGCTATTCGATGTCTACGCGGGACCCGGAACGCCGCCGGGGATGAAGAGTCTGGCGTTCACGCTCGAATTCGAGCATCCGGAACGCACGCTCACCGAGGCGGAGGTTCAGGGCGCGCAGGACAGGATGTCGGCCGCGGTCACCGAGAAGACCGGGGGGCGACTGAGGGAACGATGACCGAATCGACCGTCGTGCACACCGATCTGGACCTGCTCGCCGAGCGGGTCGAGAAAGCCGCCGCGCTGGTGCAGCGGCTCAGGGAAGAGAATCAGAAGCTGGAACGCGACAACCAGGCGCTGGCCAGCCGGCTGGAGCAGAACGAGCGAACGCTCCAGGGGCAGGATCTGGCGTCCTTGATGAACGAGATCCAGGCGCTGCGGAAAGAGCAGCGCGCGTGGGAGGGGGAGCGCCGCGAAGTGGCGACGCGGATCGAGACACTGGTCCGCAAGCTCGAGCGGCTGGAAGTCTGACGCAGGCGCCGCGAGGCGCCTTTCGTCTTTTGTGGAAATCAACGCAGGGAATTCACGGCGAAGCGGGAGGCACGGATGGACGCCAAGAACGTCGTGCAGGTCCAGATCTTCGGCCACAGCTACACGATCCGTGGCGAGGCCGACCAGGACTACATCATGGGCGTGGCCTCCTACGTGGACCGGAAGATGCGCGAGATCACCGAGAAGGTTCCGGTGGCCTCGCTGTCCAAGGTCGCCATTCTCGCTTCCCTCAACATCGCGGATGAGCTTTTCAAGGAGCGGAGCCGGCACGAGCAGGATCACCATCTGCTCGACCAGAGCACCGCTCGACTGAACGCGGTCCTCGACGATCTGCTTCAGGACAGTCCTTCGAGGTAACCGAGGAGGAGCCACCGATCGACGTGAGTTCCCTGCCGTGCCCGTGACGCATATCAAGTTCTTGAACCGTTAAGAACACATAGGGAGCGTCGGTGGTCGGCGACGTCGCCGGCAAGCCCGCAAGGGCGGCCGGTGATCGACCCGGTCGGAGGCGCACCCACCTGGAAATTTCCGGGTATCAAGAACTGCGTGCGCACGGCATTTCGGTGGGGATCTTTTCTCCGCCGGGGCCCGGACCGCATCCGTGCGGTCCGGGATCCAGGAGAGACACATGAGCATCGGGCAATGGATCGGCGGCATCGTCATCGGTGCCGCCGTGGCATTCCTGCTCGGCTATCTGCTGCGCGCACGACAGGGAAAGAAGGGGCTCAGCAGCGCGGAGCAGAAGGCGCGCCTCGTCATGGACGAGGCCAGCCGTCAGGCCGAGTCCGTCAAGCGGTCGGCCGTCCTCGAGAGCCGCGAGGAAGCGCTGCGCCTCCGCCAGCAGATCGAGCGCGAGGTTCAGGAGTCCCGCTCCACGCTGCTCGCGGCCGAGACCACGTTCCGTGAGCGCGAGACCGCCTTCAGCCGGCGCGTCGAGCTGGTGGACAAGAAGGAGCGCGACCTCAAGCGCCAGGAGCAGGACCTGCAGCGCCGCGAGCAGGCGGTCGAGCACAGGTCGGGCGAGCTGGACACGCTGCTCCGCGAGCAGGGCGCCCGCCTCGAGAAGATCGCGGGAATGACCGGTGAGGAAGCCAAAGCGCACCTCGTCGCCGGCATCGAGAACGAGGCCCGCGCGGAAGCCGCGCGCCGCACCGCGGAGATCCGGGACACCGCGCAGCGAAACGCCGAGCGGGACGCCCGCAAGATCATCGCCACCGCGATCCAGCGCTACGCGGGCGACCAGGTCTCGGAGTCGACGGTCTCGGTCGTGCACCTTCCGAGCGACGACATGAAGGGGCGGATCATCGGGCGCGAAGGCCGGAACATCCGCTCGTTCGAGACCATCACCGGCGTCGACGTCATCATCGACGACACGCCCGAAGCCGTGATCCTTTCGGCGTTCGATCCGGTGCGGCGCGAAGTGGCCAGGCTCGCTCTGGAACGGCTGGTGGCCGACGGCCGCATCCACCCCGCGCGCATCGAGGAGATCGTGCTCAAGGTGAAAGCCGAGGTGGAAGCGCGCATCCGCGAGCTCGGTGAGCTGGCGTGCCTCGAGGTCGGCGTGCACGGCATCCATCCGGAGCTCCAGAACCTGCTCGGACGGCTCCACTACCGCACCTCGTACGGGCAGAACATCCTGCGTCACTCGGTCGAGGTTGCGCATCTTTCTGGCGTGATGGCCGCCGAGCTCGGGATGGATGCCAAGATGGCCAAGCGCGGCGGTCTGCTGCACGACGTCGGCAAGGCCATCGACCACGATCAGGAAGGCACGCACCCGCAGCTCGGCATGGAGATCGCGGCGCGCTACGGCGAGCCGCAGCCGGTGCTGGAAGCGATCGGCTACCACCACGACGACTACGCCGGAGGCAGCTTGTGGCCGGTGCTGGTGGCCGCGGCCGACGCCCTGTCGGGCGCGCGTCCCGGCGCGCGGCGCGAGAGCATCGAGATCTACATCAAGCGTCTCGAGGCGCTGGAGAAGATCGCCAACGCGTTCCCGGGAGTGGAGAAGTCCTATGCCATCCAGGCCGGACGCGAGATCCGCATCCTGGTCGAGCATTCGCGCGTCGACGACGCACGGGCGCAGGACCTGGCGGGCGAGATCGCGCGCCGGATCGAGAAAGAGCTGGAGTACCCGGGACAGATTCGCGTCACCGTGATCCGCGAGACCCGGGCCGTGGAGTACGCCAAATGACGTTTCGTGCCGTCGGACTCACGATCGTGCTCGCGCTGAGCTTTGCCGCCCCGGCGCTCTCGGCCGAGTCCATTGGTGAGCCGCCGAAGATCGGTGACAAGGTCCGGATCGACTTCGTCAGGCGGGTGAAGGGCGAGCGGGACTCGATCCTGCGCGAAGCCCAGATGACGGGACGCCTTGCGGCCATGGATTCTCTCTCGTGGCGGATCGAATACTGGGCGATCGACATGGAAGCGAGCGACCCGGCCCTCACCCAGGACATCCCGCTCGAGAGCATGGAACGGCTCCGCATTCGCAGCGGTCGGTCGTCTGGGAAGTCGATGATCATCGGCGGCATCCTGGGTCTCGCTGCAGGCGCGCTGATCGCCGTTGCCTTGAACAATGACCCTGACGAGGAGGACCTGAGCGGGGATCCTCCGGTACCGGCATGGCTGGCCATTCCGGCGGGCATCGGAGTCGGAGTCGCGATCGGCGCCACCGGAACGGCCGATGTCTGGCGCGACTATCCGGTGAGCCGGGTCTTCGCCGCTTCGGCCTCGCGGGTGGAACCGTGACGTCTCGGTCGCGCGGCCCACATCAGGAGATCCCTTGCTGAACGTTCTGTTCATTGCCGATGTGATCGGCTCGCCCGGCCGCGACGTGGTGCAGGCGCTGCTGCCGGCATTGCGCCGGCGTCACGAGATCGGACTGGTGGTGTGCAACGGCGAGAACTCGGCCGGCGGCTTCGGGCTCACCCGCGACTCCGCGTCCGCCTTGTTCGACGCCGGAGTGGACGTGCTCACCGGCGGCAACCACCTCTGGGACCGCAAGGACAGCATCGCCTACCTGGCGAGCGAGGAGCGGCTGGTGCGCCCCGCGAACCTCCCGGCCGGAACTCCAGGCCAGGGCAGTCGCGTGTTCGTCGCCGAGGACGGCACCCCGGTCGGCGTCGTCAATCTGCTCGGGCGCGTCTTCATGAGGGAGATCGACTGCCCGTTCCGCAGCGCCGACGCCGCGATCACGACACTCCAGGGCAAGTGCCGCGCAATCCTCGTCGACTTCCACGCCGAGACGACGGCCGAGAAGATGGCGATGGGCTGGCATCTCGACGGCCGCGTGAGCGCCGTGCTCGGCACGCACACCCACGTGCAGACCGCCGACGATCGCGTGCTCCCCAAGGGGACCGCCTACCTGAGCGATGCCGGCATGACCGGCGGCTTCGACTCGGTGATCGGTATGGACCGGGTCGCGGCCTTGCGTCGATTCCTCACACTGCTGCCCGAGCGCCTGAATCCCGCGGCCGGCGACCTGCGATTGAACGGCGCGCTGGTGCGCATCGATCCTGCCACCGGTCGCGCGCAGTCGATCCAGAGGATCGAGCTGCCTTACCAACGCCCGGAGAGCGGCAGCAGCGGCGCGCGAAGGCTCGGCGGGAAGGAGCCGGCGGAAGCCGCGCGCGCCGCGGCGGCACGCCGGGTGGTGGAGCTGCGCGGTGCTTCGGTCGTGCCCACGCTGGCGCTGGTCTCGGTGGGCGAAGACCCGGCCTCGCAGATCTATCTGAAGAGAAAGACGGAGGCGTGCGCCGAAGCAGGCATCGAAGCTCGGCGCGTCACGATCGCGGCCGGCACCGACACGCAAGGCGTGATCGACCGCGTGCGCGCGCTCGGCGACGACCCCGCCGTTCACGGCATCCTGGTCCAGCTGCCGCTTGCGCCGCCCGCCGATGGTCAAGCCGTGCTCGAGGCAGTGCCGCCACACAAAGATGTCGACGGCTTCCATCCGATCAACGCAGGAAGACTCGCCGCGGGCCTGCCGGGCTTCATCCCCGCGACTCCGAAAGGCATCCTCGAGCTGCTGCGCTACCACCAGGTGCCACTGGCCGGAAAGCACGCGGTCGTGCTCGGCCGCAGCAACATCGTGGGCCGGCCGATGGCCACGCTGCTCTCCACCAAGGGCGTCGACATGACGGTCACCGTCGGCCACAGCGCGAGCGGCCCCGTGCTGCGCGAGCTCGCGAGGCAGGCCGATCTGCTGATCTGCGCCATCGGCAAGCCGGAGATGGTGACCGGCGACTGGATCAAGCCCGGCGCCATCGTGGTGGACGTCGGCATCCACCGCGTGCCCACCGCGAAAGGCACGCGCATGACCGGCGACGTCGATGTCGCCACCGTCGCTCCCGTGGCCTCGGCGCTGACCCCGGTTCCCGGGGGAGTCGGTCCGATGACGGTCGCGATGGTCGTGGTCAGCACCGTGCTCGCCGCCGAGCGCCAGATGGCCGGAGTCAAAGTTTAGGGACGGGAGCCGGGCCTGGCGGGGTAATATCCTGGCGGGGAGGGCGGACTAGGACTCGCTCGCCGCTGGCCGCCGCCGCAGCGTGATAACCTGCGCGCATGGCCACCGTACCCGCCTCGCGCGAGCGCATCCTCACCGTCAGCCAGGTCACCCGGCAGATCAAGGAAGCCCTCGAGGGCTTCTTTCCGGGCCAGTGGGTGCGCGGCGAGATCAGCGGCTGGAAGAAAGCGGTCACCGGGCATTACTACTTCTGTCTCCGTGACCGGAACGCCCAGCTCGACTGCTTTCTCCACTCCAAGCTGGTCGCGAAGCTGAAGTTTCCTCCGCGCGACGGCATGGCGGTCGACGCTTACGGCCGAGTCGAGGTGTGGGAGGCGCGCGGCCGGTATCAGCTCGTGGTCGAGGCTCTACGCCCGGCGGGAATGGGCGAGCGCCTGGTGGCGCTCGAAGCGCTCCGGCAGCGCCTGCAGGCCGAGGGTCTCTTCGACCAGTCGCGCAAGCGTCCGTTGCCGGCTTATCCGCGCCGCATCGGACTCGTCACCTCGCCGGTCGGCGCGGCGGTCCGCGACCTGGTGCACGTGCTCCGCGCCCGCTGGCCTTCGATCGGGATCGTGCTGGCCCCGGTCCGCGTGCAGGGGGAAGGCGCGGCAATCGACATCGCCGACGCCATCCGGCGCTTCAACCACTACGGCAGCGTCGACCTGTTGATTGTGGGACGCGGCGGCGGCTCGCTCGAGGATTTGTGGGCGTTCAACGAAGAACCCGTCGTGCGGGCGATCGTCGGCTCGAAGCTGCCCGTCATCACCGGCGTTGGCCACGAGTCGGACGTCACGCTCGCCGACCTCGCCGCCGACGTGCGCGGCGCTACGCCCTCGAACGCCGCGGAGCGCGCGGTCAAGGACTGGCGCGAAGTCGCTCACCGCGTCGAGGCGCTCCGTGATCGGCTCGACCGGCAGATGCGGCAGAGCCTCCAATGGCGAAGGCAGCAGCTCGATCACCTGCTCGAGAAGTACGCCTTCAAGAATCTCCACGAGGTGTTCGGGGTGTGGCGTCGCAGTATTGCCGACTCCCTGGCCCGGATGCGCGGCTCGATGCGGCACGCCATCGATCTCCGCCGCCGGCGGCTGGAGAACGCGGGCGCCGCGTACGGGCTGCGCGAGTGGCCTCGGCAGCTCGCATCGCGACGCGAGGAGATCGCGCGGCTCGGCGAGCGGCTCACCGACGCGATGCAGGCCCGGCTCGACGCATGGGCGACGCGCGCGCGCGGCTACGAGGACCGTTTGCGGGCGCTGTCCCCGCGGCTGGTCATGGAACGGGGTTATTGCCTGGCGCGAGGTCCCGACGGTAGGCTGCTGCGCACCGTCGAGGGTCTCGCGGTAGGCGATCCGCTGCAGATCGAATTCGCCCGCGGTGACGTCGACGCGCGAGTCGAGGCGGTGCGCACGGGAGAGGATCATGGCCAATAAGAAGCCTTCGCCACAGGGCGCCGAAGCCCAGGAGTCGCAAGGCTTCGAAACATCGCTCGAGCGGCTCGAGGTCATCGTCCAGGAGCTCGAGGGGGGACAGCTGACGCTCGAGGAATCGCTGGCGCGCTACGAAGAAGGCGTGCGGCTGTCCAAGCGGCTGACGCAGAGCCTCGACCGGGCCGAGGAGCGCATCGAGCGGCTGAACGGCGAGGACGCGCCCCCGGGAACCCATCCGGTGGACGCCGCGGAAGAGGAGCGTCTGCGCGGAACACGCCCCGAGGAGGGCGAGCTTCAGTTTTGAGCCGCGCGCCCGTCATGGCCGACACGGAGCTCGCTTCAGGAAGCCGGGATCCCTTCGCCGCGCGCCGAGCCGCGTTCGAGCGTTACTTCGCGCGCGCGCTCGACCGTCGCTGCCGCGCTCCGGGAGCACTGGGCGAAGCGATCCGCTACGCCGCGCTCTCGCCCGGCAAGCGCATCCGGCCTTTGTTCGCGCTGGCGAGCTGCGAGGCCGCGGGAGGGACGTGGCGCAAAGCACTTCCGGCCGCGGCGGCGCTCGAGGCGATCCACGCCTTCTCGCTGGTGCACGACGATCTTCCCGCCATGGACGACGACGACTATCGCCGGGGACTGCTCACCACTCACAAGAAGTTCGGCGAGGCCACCGCGATCCTCGCGGGCGACGCGCTGGTCGCGTTCGCCTTCCAGGAGCTGGTCGAGCTGCGGCGCTTCGTGAACGCCTCTCGGGTCAGCGACGCGGTGCGCCGTCTCGCCACCGCGAGCGGGGGCGAGGAGCTGATCGCCGGCCAGGCGCTCGACATCGCGGCCGAGGGACGCGAAGTGGAGGAGGAGGATGTGCGCGAGATCCATCTGCGCAAGACCGGGGCGCTCTTCGCGTGCGCGATGGCGCTCGGCGGGATCGCCGGGGGCGCGCGCAAGGACACCGTCGATGCGCTCGAGCAGTCGGGCCGCCACCTCGGGCTCGCCTTCCAGATCCACGACGACCTGCTCAACGCAGGCGCCGGACTCGCGCAGCTCGGCAAGCGTGGCGGCACCGACGCGGCGCGCGGCAAGGCCACCTATCCGAAGGTGATCGGCAGCCAGCGATCGCGCCTGCGCGCCGAAGCGCACCTTGACCTGGCGCGATCGATCCTGGAGGAATACCGTCTGTTCTCGCCCGGCCTGCAAGGCTTGCTGGGCGCCATGGCCGCGCGCGAGCGCTGACCGGCTTCAAGGAGGAAGAGGTGGAGGCAGCCGCGCTCGCACTCGCCGTCGGGTTCCTGATCCAGGCGTTCAAGGGCGTCGCCGTGTTCGTCCGCAAACGCCACTGGAATCTGCGGCGCTTCGTCGAGACCGGAGGCATGCCCAGCTCGCACGCCGCCTCGGTTTCCGCGCTGACGACGGAAGTCGCGTTTCGCGAGGGTGTTGGATCGGTGCTGTTCGGCGTGACGCTGTATTTCAGCCTGGTCGTTATGTATGATGCTGCAGGCCTGCGGCGCGCCGCCGGCCGCCATGCGACCGTGCTCAACCGCATGATCGACCAGCACTGGAAAGACCCCGAGCAGGAGACTCAAAAGCTGATGGAGCTGCTGGGCCACACGCCCCTCGAGGTGGCGGTGGGGGCCCTGATCGGAGTTTCCGCCTCGCTGCTGTGGCACTGGATCCGGTGAGCCTGCTCGAGCGCATTCACTCGCCCGCGGATCTTCGCGCGCTCACGCGCGATGAGATCGACGGCCTCGCCGCCGAGATCCGGCACGCCATCATCCAGACCGTGGCCCGGCGCGCCGGCCACCTGGCCCCGAATCTCGGCGTGGTCGAGCTGACGCTCGCGCTCCACCGGGTGTTCGACTCGCCGCGCGACAAGATCATCTTCGACGTCGGCCACCAGAGCTACCCGCACAAGCTGGTGACCGGGCGTTACGAGCGCTTCGACACGCTGCGCTCGCTGGACGGCATCGCCGGCTATCCGGTGCGCTCGGAGAGCGAGCACGATCCCTTCGGCACCTGCCACGGCAGCACCTCGCTGTCGGCCGCGCTCGGCTTCGCGGTGGCTCGCGACCTCCAGAAGCAGGATCACCACGTGATCGCGGTGATCGGGGACGGCGCGCTCACCGGCGGCATGGCGTTCGAGGGGCTCAACAACATCGGCGAGCTCAGGAAACGCGTGATCGTCATCCTCAACGACAACGAGTGGAGCATCTCGCCCAACATCGGCGCGATCACCCGCTACCTCACCAAGCTCACGACCAGCCGGCTGTATCGCGCATTCGAGCGCGACGTCTACGAGCTGCTCGGCAAGCTGCCCAAGGGGCTGCGCGCCCAGGAAGGCGCGCGACGCGTCAAGGAAGGCCTGCAGAACCTGGTGGTGCCGGGCATCCTGTTCGAGGAGCTCGGACTCAAGTACTTCGGGCCGATCGACGGCCACGATCTCGACGTGCTCGAGGAGACGCTCAGCGACCTCAAGCGCTTCGAAGGCCCGGTGCTGCTCCACGTGGTGACCTGCAAGGGCAAGGGGTATGGCCCGGCCGAGAGCGATGCCGGGACCTTCCACGGCGTCGGCGTGTTCGACCCCGAGAGCGGCACGGCCGCCAAGAGCACGAAGAAGACCTATACGCACGTCTTTGGCGAGACCGCGGTCGAAATCGCCGAGCGGCTGCCAGAGGCGGTGGCGGTCACCGCGGCGATGACCGACAACACCGGGCTCAAGACCTTCGCCAAGAAGTTTCCCGAGCGATTCTTCGACGTCGGCATGGCCGAGGAGCACGGCGTGACCTTCTCGGCCGGTCTCGCCGCCGCCGGCATGCTGCCGCTCTGCACCATCTACTCCACGTTCCTGCAGCGCGCCTTCGACCAGATCATCCACGACGTCGCGGTGCAGGACCTGCACGTCGTCCTGTGCGTGGACCGCGCCGGCATCGTGGGCGAGGACGGCGCGCCGCAGCACGGGGCGTTCGACGTCGGCTACCTGCGCATGATCCCGGGCATGATCCTCATGGCCCCCAAGAACGGCGAGGAGCTGCGCGACATGCTGTGGACCGCGACGCGCGTCGAGAAGCGCTGTGTCGCGGTGCGCTACCCGCGGGCCAACATCCCCGAGGAATCCCTGCCGGTCCGCGAGCCCACCTTCCTCGAGATCGGCGTATCGGAACAGCTGCGCGCCGGCGGCGACGTCGCCATCCTGGCGCTCGGCACCATGGTGCTGCCGGCGCTCGCCGCGGCCGAGAAGCTGGCGGCCGAGGGGGTCTCGGCGACGGTGGTGAACGCGCGCTTCGTGTCCCCGCTCGACGAGCGGGCGATCCTCGGGCTGGCGCGATCGGTAGGCCGCCTCGTCACCGTGGAGGAAAACGTGCCGATGGGCGGATTCGGGAGCGCGGTCAGCGAGTGCCTCGGACGCCACGAGGTGTCCGCCACGCCGCTGCTCCGGCTCGCGCTGCCGGAGACGTTCGTGCCGCACGGCAAGCGCGACGAGCTGCTCAAGATCGTCGGCCTCGACGCTCCTTCCATCGCGACGCGCGTGCTCGATTGGGTCAAGGCCCAGCAAGGACAGGACACCCACCAGCGGCAGTTCTCATGAGCCGCGCGGGCCGCCGCGTGGGCATCCTGGGCCACACGGGAAGGCCACCGGTGCAGAAGGCCGCGCGCCGCCTGACCGAAGCGCTGGTCGCGCAGGGCCACCGGGTGGCGATTGACGAGCTCCTCGCCAAGGAGATGAAGCTTCCCGGCGTCGCGCTCGAGAAGATCGCCGCCGATTGTCACCTGCTGATCTCGCTCGGGGGAGACGGCACCGCTCTCAAGGGCGCGCGCGCGCTGGTCGGGCGCAAGGGCGCGCTGCTGCCGGTCAACTTCGGCGGACTCGGATTTCTCACCGTCGCCGAGGAGCTCGACGTCGAGGACGCGGTGCGTTTGGCGCTCGTCGGCCGGTGGAAGACGGTGGAGCGCCGTCCGGTCGAGGCGGTGGTGACACGCCGGGGCAAGCGGCTGAAGTCCGGGCTCGGCATGAACGACGCCGTCCTCAAGACCAGCGGCGGCTACTCCGCGCTGCACATGCGCCTCCACGCGCTCGGCAGCGATCTCGGTCACCTGGTCGCCGACGGCCTGATCGCCGCGACCGCGGCCGGGTCGACCGCGTACTCGCTCTCGGCCGGCGGACCCGTGGTATCGCGCGGATTGGAGTCCCTGGTGGTCACGCCGGTGTGCGCGCACACGCTCGGCAGCCGCTCGTTGGTGCTGGCCGGCGACGACGCGCTGAAGGTCAAGGTGATCGGCACCTCGGATCACGCCATGCTGCTGATCGACGGTCAGGAATCGATCCCGCTTCAGGCCGGGGATCAAGTGACGATGACGCTCGCCGACCAGGTGGTGCGGATCTTCGAAAACCCCGAGCAGCCGCTGGCCCGCGCGCTGCAGGCCAAGCTGGGGTGGCAGGGGAGCGAGCGCCGGAGCCTGGTCTGATGCTCGAGCGCCTGTCGATCCGCAACCTGGCACTGGTGGAGCATGCGGAGCTGACGCTCGGTCCCGGGCTCAACGCGCTGACGGGCGAAACCGGCGCGGGCAAGACCCTCGTGGTCCAGGCGGTCGAGCTGATCGTCGGCGGGCGAGCCGATCCGGACACGATCCGCGCGGGCGCCAAGAGCGCCACCGTCGAAGCCGAGTTCCGTCTGGCGGGAGAGACCGCCGCCCGCGTGGCCACGCTGCTCGACGAGTGGGGCCTCGAGTTCGACGGCGAAGCGCTGGTCGTTCGCCGCGAAGTGAGCGAATCGGGCCGCGGCCGGGCGACCGTCAACCAGTCGCCGGTCACGGTGGCTTCGCTCAAGCGGCTGGGCGAGTTGCTGGCCGACCTTCATGGACAGCACGAACACCAGAGTCTGCTCCGTCCCGAGGCAGGCCTCTTGACGCTGGATCGCCTCGCCGGCCTCGAGCAGGAGCGCGAAGCCTTTGGCGAGCGGCTGGCGGCGTGGCGGGAGGCCGAGCGGGATCGCCACCAGCTCGAGACGCAGCTCGCCACCTTCGCCGAGCGCAGCGACTACCTGAGGCACGCCGCGCGCGAGCTGGCCGAGGCCAGGCTGGTCGAAGGCGAGGAAGAGCGGCTCGCGAACGAAGCGGCCCGGCTCCAGCACAGAGACCGCTTGCGCACCCTGGTCACGCAGGCGCTGGAGCAGCTCTCCGATGCGGAACCATCGGCCACCACGCTGCTCGGCGCCGCGTCCCATGCGCTCGAGCAGGCGGCGGCGCTCGACAGCACGCTCGGCGACACGCTTCCCGGTGTGCGCGAGGCGTCGATTGCCGCGAGCGAGTCGGCTCGCGCGCTGACGTCCTATCTCGATCATCTCGAGGCCGATCCCGAACGGCTCGAGGCCATCGAGAGCCGGCGCGACCTCATCGCCCGGCTCACGCGCAAGTACCGCCGGGCGGTGCCGGAGCTGCTGGCGTGGCAGTCGGAGATCGAGCGCGAGCTGGAGACCGGCGACGACGCCGACCGGGCGCTCGAGTCCGCGGCGGCGCGCGTGCGCGATGCCGAGCGCGCTTGCGGCGAGGCCGGCGCCCAGCTGTCGAAAGAGCGGGCCGAAGCGGCCGCCGAGTGGGGACCGAGGATCAGTCGTGAGCTCCGCCCCCTGGGCCTTCAGAGCGCGCGGCTCGACTTCCGGGTGGAGGCCGCGCCGCCGGCCGCGGCCTCGCCCCTTGGCCTCGACCAGGTGACGCTGCGCTTCATGCCCAATCCCGGCGAGCCGGCGCGGCCGCTGGCGAAGATCGCCTCCGGCGGCGAGCTGTCGCGCGTGATGCTGGCGCTCAAGGTCGCGCTCGAAGCCCGCGACCGCGTTGATCTGCTGATCTTCGACGAAGTAGATTCGGGCATCGGTGGCGCGGTGGCCCAGGCGGTTGGAGAGCGTCTGCGGCGGCTCGCGCGGCACCGCCAGGTCGTGTGCGTCACCCATTTGCCCATGATCGCCGCGCTTGCGCATCACCAATGGAGCGTGGCGAAGCAGGCGAGCGGCGGACGAACCACGGTGAAGGTGGAGCCCGTCGAGGGCCCGCGACGAGTCGCGGAGCTCGCGCGCATGCTGGCCGGCGAGCGGGCCACCGAGACCACCCGGCGCCAGGCTCGAGAGCTGCTCGAGGGCGCGGAATCCGGAGCAACCCGGCGATGATCGTTCCGACCAAGTCCGAGTTCGCGACCCTCGCCCGGAGCGGCAAGCTGGTGCCGATCTACCGCGAGGTGTTCGCCGATCTCGACACGCCGGTGTCGGCCTTCCGCAAGATCGACGAAGGTCCCTATTCGTTCCTGCTCGAGAGCGTCGAAGGCGGCGAGAAGTGGGGGCGCTACTCGCTGCTCGGCAGCCGGCCGTCGAAGGTGTTCATCGCCCGCGACGGGCGCGCCGAGCTGCTCGAGCGCGGCCGCACCACGCCGCTCGACGGTCCGCCGCTCGAGGCGCTCGCCACGTTGCTCAAGCAGCACCAGGCGGTGGCCCTGCCGGGATTGCCGCGCTTCTGCGGCGGCGCGGTCGGCTATCTCGGCTACGACGCGATCCGGTGGTTCGAGAAGCTTCCGAGCCGCACCATCGATGACGTGCCGCTGGACGATGCCATCTTCCTGTTCGGCGACGTGGTCACGGTCTTCGACAACCTGACCCACACACTCAAGGTGGTCAGCCACGCGCGCGGAGGCGACGACCCGGGAGCGGCCTACGAGGCGGCGGCCGAGCGCATCGAGTCCGAGGTCGAGCGCCTGCGCCGCGCCCTGCCGTGGGACGAGCCGGTCGCCGGCGCCGAAGCGCCCGAGCCCGTGTCCACGACCACGCGCGAGGAGTTCTTGAAAGCGGTCGAGCGCGCCAAGGAGCACATCCGCGCCGGCGACGCCTTCCAGATCGTGCTCAGCCACCGCATGAGCGTTCCGGTGCAGCACTCGCCGTTCCGAGCGTACCGCGCGCTGCGCGTGGCCAACCCATCGCCCTACATGTACTTTCTGAAGCTCGGTGGGGTGTCGCTGGTGGGCTCGTCTCCCGAGGCGCTGGTGCGGCGCACGGACACGGTGGTCGAGGTGAGGCCGATCGCCGGCACGAGACCGCGGGGGCGGGGCGCCGACGAGGATCGCCAATTGGAAGAGGAGCTCAGGGCCGACGAGAAGGAGCGGGCCGAGCACGTGATGCTGGTGGACCTCGGCCGCAATGACGTGGGACGGGTGGCCGAGTACGGAACGGTGGAGACCAACGAGTACATGAAGGTGGAGCGCTACTCCCAGGTCATGCACCTGGTGTCGAACGTGCGCGGTCGCGCGCGCTCGGGTCTCGAGCCGCTCGACGTGGTGCGCGCCTGCTTCCCCGCCGGCACGGTGACCGGGGCGCCCAAGGTGCGGGCCATGGAGATCATCGAGGATCTGGAGCCGGTGCGGCGCGGCGTCTACGCCGGCGCGGTCGGGCACTTCGACTACCACGGCAATCTCGACCTCTGCATCGCCATCCGCACGCTGGTCTACGCCCACGGGCGGGCGTACTGGGGCGCGGGGGCGGGCATCGTGGCCGACTCCGACCCCGAGCGGGAATGGCAGGAGACTCTCAACAAGGGGCGCGCCCTGTGGCTGGCGGTGCAGCGCGCGGAACGGGGCGACACGTGATCGCGGTCATCGACAACTACGACTCCTTCACCTACAACCTGGTCCAATACCTGGGAACGCTCGGCGCCGAGATCGAGGTGCACCGGAACGACGCGATCGCGGTCGACGACCTGGCGCGCCATGCCCTGGAAGGCGTGGTGATCTCTCCGGGTCCCGGCGAGCCCAAGGATGCCGGCATCACCGAAGATGTGATCCGCCGCTTCAGCGGCAAGCTGCCGGTGCTCGGCGTGTGCCTCGGTCATCAGGCGCTGGGCGAAGTGTTCGGCGGCAAGGTGGTGCGCGCGCCGCGGCTCATGCACGGCAAGACCAGTCCCATCCTGCACAAGGGCCGCGGCCTGTTCGCCGGACTCGACAATCCGTTCGAGGCGACGCGTTACCACTCGCTGATCGTCGAGCGAGAGACGCTGCCCGATACGCTCGAGATCGTCGCCTGGACGCCCGAAGGCGAGATCATGGGGCTCAAGCACAAGCAGCACGAGGCGTGGGGCGTGCAGTTCCATCCCGAGTCCGTGCTGACCGTGTCCGGGCTCAAGCTGATCGAGAACTTCCTCACTCTGTGCCGGCAGCAGGCCGGGAGTCGCGCGTGATCCAGCCGGCGATCGCGCAGCTCGTCGACCATCGCTCGCTCGACCAGGCGGCGGCGCGCGAAGCCATGGAGGAAATCCTCGCCGGACGCGCCACGGCCGCGCAGATCGCCGGGCTCGCGGTGGCGCTACGGATGAAGGGCGAGACGCCGGACGAGATCGCCGGCATGGCGGAGGCCATGCGCCAGCGCATCTCGCCGATCCGGACGCGGCGCGCCATGCTGCTCGATACCTGCGGCACCGGCGGCGACAACGCCGGCACCTTCAACATCTCGACTTCGGTGGCCATCATCACCGCCGCCTGCGGCGTGGCGGTGGCGAAGCACGGCAACCGTGCGATCTCGAGCCGGGCCGGCAGCGCGGACGTGCTCGAGCAGCTCGGCGTCAGCATCGACCTCACGCCCGAAGGAGCGGCGCGCTCGATCGACGCCGTGGGGATCGCCTTCCTGTTCGCGCCGCACTATCACGTCGCCCTGAGCCACGCCGCGGCTCCGCGCCGCGAGCTCGGCATCCGCACCGTGTTCAACGTGCTCGGGCCGCTCACCAATCCGGCCGGCGCGCGCCGGCAGCTGATGGGCGTCTACCACGACCGGCTCGTCCGGCCGGCCGCCGAGGTGCTGGCCCGGCTCGGCAGCGAGCGCGCGTGGGTGGTGCACGGCCAGGACGGCCTCGATGAGCTCACGGTCTACGACAAGTCCCATGTCGCCGAACTGGCGCGCGGCGCGGTGGGAGAGTTCGAGATCGATCCGGCTGACCTCGGTCTCGCGCACACCGATCGCGCCCCGATCGCCGGCGGCACACCGGCCGAGAACGCCGCGCGCATTCGCGCGATCCTCGGCGGCGAGCAGGGAGCGGCGCGCGACATCGTGCTGCTCAACACCGCGGCGGCGCTCGTGGTGGGCGAGGCGGCCCGGAACCTCGAGGAAGGCCTCGCCCAGGCGCGGAAGGCGATCGACACCGGCGCGGCCGCCGCCAAGCTCGACGAGCTGGCGCGGTTCCGGGGATAGAAGGCCATGGCGGACGCTGCTCGCGCGGACCTGCTCACCCGTATCGCCTCCGACCGGCAACGCCGCGTCGCCGAGATGGAGCGCAAGACGCCCGGCCATAAGCTGCGCGCCCAGCTCGGCACAGCCCTTCCGGCCGGACGGCTCGAGCGAGCGCTGCGGCGGGCGCCCGGCCAGCCGCTGCGGCTGATCTGCGAGATCAAGCGCGCGTCACCCCTCAAGGGCATGCTCAACGAGCACCTGGATCCGGTGGCGATGGCACGGCTCTATGAACAAGGCGGCGCGACCGCGATCTCGATCGTCACCGAGCCCGATCACTTCCTGGGCGATCCGGCGTGGGTGAACGCCGTGCGTCCCCAGGTCCGGCTGCCGATCCTCCTCAAGGACTTCGTGCTCGACACCTACCAGCTGCTCGACGCGGCGACGCGCGGCGCGGACTCCGTCCTGATGCTGGCGGTGCTGCTCTCCGAAGTGCGCCTGCAGCGTCTGATCACCGAGGCGCGCCTGCTCGGACTCGACGCGCTGGTCGAGGTCCACGACGAGGAGGAGCTGCAGCGGTCGCTGCGCGCCGGGGCAACCCTGGTCGGCATCAATCATCGCGACCTGCGGACCTTCGAGATCGATCTCGAGACGTCGAGCCGCCTCTTGCCGCGCGTGCCTCCGCTGGTCACCGCGGTGGCGGAGAGCGGCATCTCCAGTCCCGAAGCCCTGGCGCGGCTGCGCCCGACCCGGTGTGACGCCGTGCTGATCGGGGAGGCCTTCATGACCAGCCCCGATCCCGCGGCGGTGCTCGCTTCCCTGACGGCCGCGGCGCGGGGGTGACGTGGCGGGATCTGCCCATCACACCGTGGTCAAGGTGTGCGGGCTCACGCGCCTCGAGGACGCGCGTCTGGCGCTCGAAGTGGGCGCCGATTGGCTCGGGTTCGTGCTCTGGCCCGGCTCGCCGCGCAGGGTCGAGCCCGGGCGTGCCGCCGAGATCGTGGCCGCGCTCGACGGCGGCGTCCCGGTGGCGGTGCTGGTGAATCCAACACCGGACGAAGCCGCCGCGCTCGCCGGCCGGATCGGCGCCGCGCGCGTCCAGGTCCATCAGGTCGATCCGCTCTCGTGGCCGCAGGACTTCCCATTTCCGGTGACGTTCGCGATTCCAGTCTCCGACGACGGCGCGCTCGGCAAGCCTCTGCCGCCGGCCGGGCCACTGGTGATGCTCGACGCGGCCGATCCCGTGCAGGTCGGCGGCACCGGCCACCGCATCCCCTGGGATACCGCGCGCGTGGTCGCGGCCACGCGCGACGTGCTGCTCGCCGGCGGGCTCGACGGCGCGTCGGTGAGGCAGGCGCTCGAGACGGTCCGTCCGTTCGGCGTCGATGCCGCTTCACGGCTCGAATCGAGCCCGGGGATCAAGGACGAGCAGAAGCTGCGACAGTTCGTCGCCGCGGTGAGGGCGTTCGATGTCGCCCAGTGAGCGCGGACCCGATGCGAGCGGCCACTTCGGTCCCTACGGCGGGCGCTTCGTACCCGAGACGCTGATCCACGCGCTCGACGAGCTGGCCGCCGAATACGCCCGGGCACGCGCCGACGCGCGCTTCGGCGAGGAGCTCGAGCGGACGCTGCGCGAGTTCGCGGGCCGGCCGACGCCGCTCGTCTCCGCCGAGCGCTTTTCCGATGCCGCCGGCTGCTGCGTGTACCTCAAGCGCGAGGATCTCCTTCATACCGGCGCGCACAAGATCAACAACACCATCGGCCAGTGCCTGCTCGCGCGGCGGATGGGCAAGCCGCGCGTCATCGCCGAGACCGGCGCCGGCCAGCATGGCGTCGCCACCGCAGCCGCGGCTGCGCGCTTCGGGCTCCAGTGCGTGGTCTACATGGGCGTCGAGGACGCGCGGCGCCAGCACCTGAACGTCCAGCGCATGAAGCTGCTCGGCGCCGAGGTGCGGCCCGTCGACGCCGGCAGCAGGACGCTGAAGGACGCGATCAACGAGGCGCTGCGCGACTGGGTGACCAACGTGCGTGATACCCACTACGTGCTCGGCTCGGTGCTCGGTCCTCATCCGTTTCCGGTGATGGTGCGCGACTTCCATCGCGTCATCGGGATCGAGGCGCGCGAGCAATTCGCGTCACAGGTGGGAGGACTTCCCGACCTGCTGGTGGCGTGCGTTGGCGGAGGCAGCAACGCGATCGGCCTGTTCCACGCGTTCCTCGACGAGGCGTCGGTGCGGAAGGTCGGCGTCGAGGCCGGAGGCGAAGGCCTGGCGAGCGGGCGTCACGCGGCGCGCGTCCCGGAGAAGAGCGTCGGCATCCTGCACGGCACCCGCACCCTGGTGCTGCAGGACGAGCGCGGCATGATCCGCGCAACTCATTCGGTGTCGGCCGGCCTCGACTACCCTGCGCTCGGCCCGGAGCACGCGTGGCTCGCGGAGCAGGGGCTCGCGGAATACGGCTGGGCCACCGATGCCGAGGCGCTCGACGCCTTCGAATCGCTGGCGAAGCAGGAGGGCATTCTGCCGGCGCTCGAGTCGGCGCACGCGCTCGCCTGGGTGCTGCGGGAGGGACCGAAGCTGGGCCCCAAGGTCCGGGTGATCGTCAATCTCTCCGGCCGCGGGGACAAAGATGTGGAGGAAGTCCTGCGGGTCAGGGGTAGAATTCCCTGACATGGCTCCCCACGCCCGATTCCGCCTGTGGGCAACCGTCCTCGCCGCTCTCGCCATCCTGAGCGTGTCCGGCTGCTCGTCGTCGCCCGAGAAGCGCTACGCGACGGCCCCCTTCGGTCCGTCCGCCCCGTTCGACACCGTCATCATCGTCCCGGCCCCGATGAGTCCCGAGGGGGTCGTGCTGCTTCTCCAGTGGTGCTACGTGAGTCGCAACGAAGAGAACCATCGGACGCTCTTCACCGACGACTATCAGTTCGTGTTCGGCCTGCTCGATCCCGAGGGCGCTCC
>DASTBI010000134.1 GCA_035712145.1 Candidatus Eisenbacteria bacterium
GGCGGTCTCGGGGCGCACGCGGCGGGTCAGATTCTCGCCTCGGCCGCGGTCCTCAAGATGGGCATGAACGGCTCCCACTTCTCGTCCTACGGGTCCGAGAAGAAAGGCTCGCTCGTCCGCTCGTTCGTCCGTCTGGGTCCGCCGGATCGCCCGATTCGCACCAGCGCGCCGGTCGAGAACCCGGACGGCATCGTGGTCTTCCACGCCGCGCTGCTCCGCAATCCCGCGACGCTCGCCGGCCTGCGCCGCGACGGCGTCCTCCTCTTCAACTCACCCGCCGGGTCCGCGCCGGAGGCGCTCGCGGCGCTGCCGAGTACCGCGCACGCGGTGCGCGTGGATGCGTTGCGAATCGCGGTGGAGGAGACGTCGCGCCCGAACGCGGTTCTGCTCGGCACGCTTTGCGCCGTGTTCCCTCGGCTCGATGCGAACGCGGTCCTCGAATCGCTGACCGAGGAGTTCGCGGGCAAGCACCCGGAGGCGGTCGCGGCGAACACTCGCGCCTTCCGCCGCGGCGCGGCGGAGTACGAGTCCCTCGAAGGCATGGGGCGAGCGGAAGGGGACCTGCCCGTGCTCAGGCCCGAACCGGTGTGGGGCTACGAGACGCAACCGCCGGGCGGCGTGATCCCGGAGGCCGGCAACACGGCGTGGAACGACCTCTCCACGTCGCGCACCGGTTGGATGCCGGTGCTCCACCACGAGCAATGCATCCACTGCGGATCGTGTGACCTCGTGTGTCCGGATTTCTGCCTCGTCTGGGGCGACGGCGTGGATGGCCGGTTCGAGCGCCAGCTCATGGGCATCGACTACCGCTACTGCAAGGGCTGCCTGCGCTGCGTGGAGTCGTGCCCGACCGGGGCGCTCACGCGCGAGACCGAAACGCAGGGGTTGGCCAACGAGCTTCGAGTCCCGTTGTTCCCGGAACTCACTGGATAGGGGGCGCCATGTCGACGGATCTCCGCCTGCCACTCGCCGGCAGTCCTTCCACCGGGACCGCGCGCCAGATGCTCGAGTTCCGGAGCGGCAACGAGGCTGCCGCGCTGGCGGCCCGGGATATCGGCTTCCACGTCATGGGGTACTTCCCGATCACGCCCTCCACCGAGGTCGCGGAGAACCTCGCCAGAATGCAGGCGGCCGGCGAGCTCGAGACGGTGATGATCGCGGCCGACGGCGAGCACGGCGCCGCCGGCATCTGCTACGGCGCCGCGCTCGGCGGCGGCCGGGTGCTGAACGCGACGAGCTCGCAGGGTCTGCTCTACTCGCTCGAGCAGTTGCCGGTGCAGTCAGGCACGCGGGTTCCGATGGTGCTGAATCTCGCCGCCCGCACCGTCTCCGGCCCGCTCGACATCCGTGGCGACCATTCCGACCTCTATTTCGCGCTCAACACCGGCTGGATCATTCTCTGCGCCCGCGATCCGCAGGCGGTTTATGACCTGAATTTCGCCGCGGTGAGGATCGGCGAGCACCCCGACGTGCGCCTGCCGGTGATGGTCGCCTACGACGGATTCTTCACCAGTCACCAGAAGCGGCGCATCCGAGTGTTCGACGATCCGGTGGCCGTGCGGCGATTCCTCGGCACGCGGCCGGACTTCCCGACGCCGTTCGACATGGAGCACCCGAAGACGTTCGGGCCCTACATGAACGATCCAGACCTCATCAACAACAAGTTCCAGCTCTCGCTGGCCATGGAGGCGGCGCGGCGTGTGATCCCGGAGGTCTTGGGCGAGCTGGAAGCGATGACGGGCCGTCCGTATCCCATGCTGGACGAATACCGGATGGACGACGCGGATGCCGCGGTCGTGCTCATCAACTCGGCGGCGGAGACGGCGAAGGAGACCGCGGACGAGCTGCGCGCCAAGGGCCAGGCGGTCGGCGTGCTGTCGCCCAACGTGCTCCGCCCGTTCCCGGCCGCGGGCTTCCGCAACGCCCTGCGCCGCGTCCATGCGGTCACGGTCGGCGATCGCGCCGACTCGTACGGGGCGGATGGAGGCAATCTCTCGCTCGAGATCCGCGCCGCGCTCCAGCTCGATCCCGACAATCACACGCGCGTCGTCTCGCGTGTCTACGGGCTCGGCGGCAAGGACTTCCTCGGCGCGGACGCGGCGCAGTTCTTCGCCCTGGCCGCCGAGGCGGCCGGGTCCGAGCGCGTCGCCACGCCGTTCGCGTACCTCGGCTGCACGCCGGGACGCCCGGGCGGCGGGCCCCGGCCGGGGCTCCCGCGGATCCCGGCCGAGAGCACCCGCGGCATGGCGCTCGTCCAGGTGGACGAACCCACGGGCCGGCTCCGCGTCGAGCTCGAGCCGATGTGGAAGATGACGTCGGTCCCGAGTCGCATCGCGCCCGGCCACGGCGCGTGTCCGGGCTGCGGCTACTTCCCGACGTTCCACCAGATCAGTCGCGTCCTCGAGGGCGACATCGTCGTCCTCTACCAGACCGGCTGCGCGATGGTGGTCACGACCGGGTACCCGAACACCGCCCACCGCGTGAACTACGTCCACAACCTGTTCCAGAACGGCGCAGCGACGTTGTCGGGCCTGGTGGAGATGTACCGCGAGCGCGTCCGGCGCGGCGAGCTGCCGGCGTCCGAGGACGTCACGTTCGTCATGATCTCCGGCGATGGCGGGATGGACATCGGCATGGGAGCGGCGCTGGGGACGGCGCATCGCAACCATCCGCTGATGATCCTCGAGTACGACAACCAGGGCTACATGAACACCGGCGCCCAGCTCTCCTACTCGACGCCGCTCGGCCATCGCACGTCCACGAGCGAGATCGGTCCGCGCGGCCCGGGGAAGCGGTATCACCACAAGGACACGGCGCAGATCTTCGCGGCCTGTCACCTGCCGTACGTCTTCACCGCGTCCGAAGGCTATCCCGAGGACCTCATGCGCAAGGTGGCGAAGGCGCAGTGGTACGCGAAGCGTGAGGGCACGGTCTACGGGAAGATCCTGTCCTACTGCCCGCTCAACTGGCGGACGCCCGACGATGGGGCGGAGCCGGTGCTGCAGGCCGCGATCGACTCGTGCTTCTTCCCGCTCTACGAAGTGGAGCACGGTCACACGACGCTCACCTACGACCCCGAGGCCGTCGATCGCCGCCGCCCGGTGACCGCGTGGCTCGAGCTGCTGGGAAAGGCGCGCCATCTCCTGAAGCCCCAGAACGCCGCGACGGTGGGGGCGCTGCAGGAGGAAGTGGACCGCCGCTGGCGCCGTTTGAAGGCGATGCACGAGCATCCGGAGCTATAGCCATGACGCGCATTCTCGAGGCACGCCCGCTCACCCCGGTCACCAAGTTCTTCCGGCTCGACGCGCCGCTCATTGCGGCGTCCGCCCAGCCAGGCCAGTTCGTGATGCTGCGCGCGCGCGAGGGCGGCGAGCGCATCCCGATCACGATCGCCGACTATGACCGCGAGACGGGTACGGTCGTCATCGTCGTGCAGGAGGTCGGCGCCACGACGCGGCGCGTCTGCGCGCTCGAAGCCGGGGAGGAGATCCTCGACGTCGCGGGGCCATTGGGCAGTCCGATCGAGCTGCCCGCGGGCGGCCACCTGTGCGGCGTCGGCGGCGGCTTCGGCACCGCGTCGCTGCTGTGCCTGATGCGCGAGCGGCGCGCGAGCGGCGGCCGGACCACGGCCATCGTCGGCGCCCGGACGAAGGACCTTCTGATCCTGCTCGACGATCTCGCGAGCCTCTGCGACGCGGTCGAAGTCTGCACCGACGACGGCTCGGCCGGCTTCCGCGGCTTCGTGACCCAGCGTCTCGCGCAGCTCATCGCCGGAGACGGCCCCGGACGCCCCGACCATGTCGTCGCGATCGGGCCGATGGCGATGATGCGCGCGGTCGCGGAAACGACGCGGGGGCACAGGGTGAAGACGCTGGTGTCCATGGATCCTCTGATGGTGGACGGCACCGGCATGTGTGGCGGCTGCCGGGTCATGGTCGCCGGCAAGCCGCGGTTCGCGTGCGTGGATGGCCCATGCTTCGACGCGCACGACGTGGACTTCGACGTCGCCATGCGCCGGAACAAGGCGTACGTCCGGCAGGAGCACGCGGCGCTCGAGCGCCTGGCGTGCGCGTCGGGAAGGGATTGAGCGTCATGCCCGTCAAGCGCCCGGAGAAGACGACCATGCCGACCCGCGAAGCCGGCGAGCGCGCTCACACCTTCGCGGAGGTGAACGAAGGCTACTCGGTCGCGCACGCGTCGTTCGAGGCGGAGCGCTGCCTGCGGTGCCAGGACCCGGTGTGCGTGAGCGCCTGCCCGGTGCAGATCCCCATTCCCGACTTCATCCACGCGGTCGCCGCGGGCGACATGGCGGGGGCGGCGAGGATCCTGCGCTCGGCGAACCCGCTGCCGGCGATCTGCGGGCGCGTTTGCCCGCAGGAGCTTCAGTGCGAGGGCTCGTGCAGCATGGGTGGACGGTGGAAGCCGGTCGCGATCGGCCACCTCGAACGCTTCGTCGCCGACTGGGAGCGGTCGCAGCCGATCACGACCCGGCCCGCGATCACGCGCTCGGAGCGGATCGCGGTGATCGGCGCGGGGCCGTCGGGGTTGGTGTGCGCGGGCGAGTTGGCGCGACACGGCTACGGCGTGACCGTGTACGAGGCACTGCATGCGCCGGGCGGCGTGCTCCGCTACGGCATCCCGGAGTTCCGGCTTCCCAAGGCCGTCCTCGACTGGGAGATCGCCATGCTCGAGTCCGCCGGCGTCGAGTTCCAGTGCAATATCATCATCGGCCGGACGATCACACTCGACGACCTGATCGCGAAGCACGGCTTCGCCGCCGTCTTCATCGGCACCGGCGCGGGGCTGCCCCAGTTCCTCGGGATCCCCGGCGAGAACCTGAACGGCGTCTACTCGGCGAACGAGTTCCTGACGCGCATCAACCTCATGCGCGCGTACGATCCCGAGGCCGACACGCCGGTGCACGTCGGGAGGCGCGTCGCCGTCATCGGCTCCGGCAACACCGCCATGGACGCGGTGCGCACGTCTCTTCGGATGGGCGCCGAGGAGGCGATGATCGTCTATCGCAGGAGCGAGAAGGAGATGAGCGCGCGCGTGGAGGAGTACCAACACGCCAAGGAGGAAGGAATTGATTTCCACTGGCTCACGAGCCCGCTCGAGATCCTGGACGACGGCGACGGCTGGGTGAGCGGCCTCCGCTGCCAGCGAATGGAGCTGGGCGCGCCCGACGCCTCCGGCCGCGCACGCCCGGTCCCCATCCCGGGCTCGGAGTTCGTGCTGGCCGTGGACAACGTCATCCTCGCGATTGGCACCACCCCGAATCCGCTGCTCACGCGCACGACCTCCGGGCTTGCGGTCACCGAGCACGGCTGCCTGCTCGCCGATGAGCGGACCGGGCTCACGTCGAAACCGCTCGTGTTCGCGGGAGGCGATGCCGTGACCGGCGCGGCCACCGTCATCCTCGCGGCCGGCGCCGGCAAGCGCGCGGCGCGGGCGATCGTCGAGGCGTTGGCCACGCGAACGCTCGTGACCAGGCTTCCCTCTTGATCTCCTTGCCGGTCAAGACGAGCAGGATCGCGGTTACCTGGGGCGATGCGAGACCTCAATCCCGTATCTCTTCGCCGCTGCCTTGATCCGGCGCCACGCAGCGTCGCGCGCGGAGTTGCTGACGCGCTCGACCTGGTTGAAGCGCGCGATCGCGTTCCGGACATGCCGCGCATCGGTCAGCGGTTCTTTTCGCTCTTTGGGGAACGCGAACTGAGATGCGCTCAGTTCGTGCCTGGTATGGGAAGTCATGGGGTGTTTCCCGCGCTTGGGCGGCTTACCAGCTCTGCGCCGCGAGGCCGACACTCTTTGGGCCTTCCTGACATTCTTCCGTGCAGCAGTTTTCTGACGTTGGGTAGCCATGTTCGCTTCCCCCTTCCGGGATCGGCTTACAGCAAGCGATGAGCCATCACCAACCTTCAGCGAGTCCAGGCTCGAACTGTATGGAACATGGGCCGCTTGGTCGCCCCAGAGATCAGCTCCGCATGGACAGAGCACGAAATCTTTGGACCACGGCCATGCACGGATTACAGGCATCCCGCGATGAATGAGTTCCGACGTCGTGGAGTGGAAGTCTCGACGAGCTGCACCAGCGGGAGCTGCGAGAACGCTGGCAGGATCAGTTGAACCATACCTCCGCTCGTTTCTTGCCCGGGTCGTTGATGTCGTCTCCGCCAATGACCATGATGCGCGCGATACCGCTGCCGTCGGCGTAGCTCACCGTCGCGTGATTGAAGAGGTTCTTGCCGCCGGCCGACCCAATCGTCTGTGAGCCCGTCGCCCCGTTGAAGCTGCTGACCGCGCCGCTCCCGGTGATCTGGGCATAGCTCTGCTCGGACGCGCCGCTCGAGGCGCCGTTGTAGATCCCGGCCGTGACCAGGATGTACCCGCCTCCGAGCACCGCGGTGTGCTTGCTGCGCGTCTTGGTCATCGATGAGGTCAGCCCCCACGAGGTCGACGCCAGCGCTCCGGTGCGCAGGTTGATCCTGGCATGGGCCACGTCGTCCAGCGTCGAGCTGGGAGAGGGATCGTGGGGGGCGATGGTCCCGGTCTCACCACCCAGGCTATAGAGGTATCCGCCGAACGAGAGCATGGCGTGATGACTCCGAGCCGCGGGGAGCGAAGGAAGTGCCTGCCAGGCGCCGAGCGCGCCGGACGTGTCGATGCGAGTGTGGTAGACCGTCGCGACCGGCACGTTCCCGTTGGTGCTGCCGCCCGCGATGTAGAGATCGCCGTGGAAGATCGTGGCTCCGAGCGAATGGAGGGGAAGCGGCAGATTCCCGGCAGACGTCCAGTCGCTGACCGTCCCGTCGGTATTGAGCCTGCCCTTGTAGATGGCGACGGTGGGCTGGCCAGCCGCGTCCGTCGCACCCCCCAGCACATAGAGATGGGAGGCGCTCGCCACGCGCGAATTGAAGGGTGTGGCCACCACCGCGGCATGGAAGGCAACGGCGCTCGGAAGGCTCAGGGTCGAAACCCAGTCGCCGATGTGACCGCTCGCGTCGACCGCGCTGAAGAGGACGTCGTTGCGTGGGAGATGGGTGCTGTCGGATCCACCGAGCACGTAGACCATCGTGCCGACACCGCCACCGGGAGGCCCGGCCACGGCTGCGGCATGACCGCTGAGACCGACAGGGAGCGGCGTGCTCGCGCTCCAGCTGATCGTCGAGGGGCTGAACGTCGCGCTCTGGGTCACCGTGAACTGAACCGTATCGCTCATGCCTTTCGCGGTCTGGACTCGAACCGGGCCGGTGGCCGCGCCGGATGGGACGGTGGCCACGATGAAGTCGTTCGTCCAATCGGACCTGATCGCGATCACACCGGCGACGCTGCCTCCGCTTCCATTGGAGAACCAGACCCGTCCTGACTGACCCTGAAAGGAGCCGAAGTTCGTTCCTTCCAGAATGGCCGTGCTGCCGATCGGGCCGGAGGGCTGGGTGGCACCGTTGATGGTGATGAGAACGGGCGGGCCCGACAGCACCGGGTCGAGGAGGGCAGAACCCTTGTCGCCGCCGCACCCCGCGAGCGGGCCTGCAAGCAGGGCGAACGCCAAGATCGAGCAATGCTTCAGCGCCATTGTCGCACCTCTTCGGCCAGTGAGATCGCTGGGGGGATGAGGGCCTGGGCCCTGACACGCCAATGGAACCGTTATCGACCCGCGGGGTGCGGAACTACATGAAGCTCAAGGACTGGATCCGCTGAGGTTCTCTTGAAGATAGGAGAGAACCGTTCGGAGCACGCTCGAGGTGCGCGGCGTGGGGTCACCGTTGTCGAAGCCGTGTGCCGCTTGACGGTGATTGACGATCACGACCGGTGCGTCTGCCGCGAGTGCCTCCTGGACAAAGCGATCGACTCCCTCGAGCAGGTCGGGAATCTCGTCGCGGCCCGCGCGGACGAGCATCATCGGCGCCATGGAGGCCGCGCTCTCGCCGAGGTGAGGCCCGGGTGAGTACTCCTCGAGCTGCGCCGCGGTCAGGTGCTGCCTCAGGTGCGTGGAGACGCGCAGATCGATGATGGGATAGATCGCCACGATGCAGCGCAGCCATGGTGGACGGCGCCGGATGGGCGGGCCCAGCAGCATGCCTCCTGCCG
>DASTBI010000135.1 GCA_035712145.1 Candidatus Eisenbacteria bacterium
TTCTTCTGCCGGCTCACCAAGCAGCCGGCCGAGTGGGTGCTCGAGCGGCTGCGTGAAGTGGGGCTCGACGCGCTGCCGGGCGGCGGCGCCGAGGTGTTCAGCGAGCGCGTGCGCCGCGAGATCTTCCACCAGAAGATCGGCGCCAAGCGCTGGCTCGAGATCCACGAGATCGCGCACAGGATGGGCATCCCGTCGAATTGCACCCTGCTCTACGGCCACATCGAGACCCGCGCCGAGCGCGTGCAGCACATGATCCTCCTGCGCGAGCTGGAGGGGCGCGCGCCGGGGTTCTTCGCCTTCATTCCGCTGGCGTTCCAGCCGGGCGTCACGGGCCTGGTGCGTCGCCAGGCGAGCGCGATCGAGGATCTGAAGACGATCGCCATCTCACGGCTGGTGTTCGACAGCGTGCCGCACGTGAAGAGCTACTGGATCATGCTCGGGCAGGACACCGCGGCGGCGGCCATCAACTTCGGGGCGAGCGATCTCGACGGCACGATCGGGGTGGAGAAGATCGCGCACGCCGCCCTGGCACGGAGCCCGGTCGGAATGGCCGAGGAGTCGATGGTCCACCTGATCCGCGAGGCGGGAAAATCTCCCGTCCAGCGTGACGCGCTCTACCACGTGATCCGTGAGTACGGCCGCACGGAACCGGCGCTCGCGCCGGCGGCGAGCGCCGCGCGTTGACCGTCTGGGCACGAGACGCACGTTGATTTCCTCGGTCGCCGACCCTACGGTGTAAAGGACACGAGCCGCGTCGCGCCGCGCTGGCCACGGTTCCGTTCGATCACTCAGAGCCCCCATGGCCCATCACCATTCCCCCGGATTCCTTGCGCTGGTCGATGCCGCACGGGCGGTCGTGCGCGAGATCAGCATCCCCGAGTACCAGGCACGAGAGGGGGCCGGCGACGGCATGATCCTCATCGACGTGCGCGAGGACCACGAGTGGGAGAAAGGCCGCATCCCGGGGGCCATGCACATGAGCCGGGGCATCATCGAGCGCGACATCGAGCGCACGTTCGCCGACAAGAACGCGCCGCTCGTGCTCTACTGCGGCGGCGGCTATCGAAGCGCGCTCGCGGCCGACAACCTCCAGAAAATGGGATACGCCAACGTGCAGTCGCTCGCCGGAGGATTCCGCGAGTGGACGCGCGAGGGCCTTCCCGTGGAGTCGTGATGAAGGCAACCTGGACTGCTTCTCGAGGAGTGCTCGTCATCTTCGTGATGCTGGGGTGCGCCGCGACCGCGGCGTCGGCTCAGGAGCCGGAAACGCTCGTCGTGCAGCAGCCCGAGATCGTGGTGCGCGCGCTGCGCGGCGACGACCGCCTGAAGGACATTCCAGCCGCGGCGTTCGTCATTCCGCGCGCGCAGCTCGCGCGCGCCGCGGAGGTACGGCTGTCCTCGATGCTTCAATCGCTGCCCGGTCTCTACGCCTATCAGTCGAGCGCCTCGGGCGAGCCCACGGTGGTGGATCCACGCGGATTCACGGCCAATGGCGAAAGCTCCTACCTCAAGGTGCTCATCAACGGGCGCGATACCCGGGATCTCGAGAACGGCAACGTCGACTGGGACTGGCTCTCCCCCGAGGCGGTGGAGCGGCTCGAGGTGGTCGAGGGCCCCGCGGCATGGGCTTATGGCGATGGATCGGAAGGCGGCATCGTCAACATCGTGAGCAACGAATGGAACGGCGGACTCGACACGCGCGCCACGCTGCGCGGTGGAAGCTTCGATCATCGCGGAGGAAGCGCGACGGCGAGCTGGAGCGACGATCGCTGGAGCTTCTCTGGAACAGGAGTGGGCCGCGACGTGAACGGGTGGCGCGATCACAGCCGCGAGATCGTTCGCTCGGGCCATGCGCTCTTCGGCTGGCGGCTGGGAACGCGGACGTCGCTGACGCTGGACGGCTCGTGGCTGTCCACCAACCGCGAGAACCCTGGCGCGCTGACCCCGGATCAGATCGAGGAGGATCGCACTCAGACCGAGGGGCCGAACTGGCAGGACTACGTCGACGCGGAGCGCGGACTGATGGGTCTCACCTTCGCTCATGGCGACGCCACCAGCGACCGGTGGACGATCGCTCCTTACGCCCGCCTCGAGGATGTCGTGCAACTCCGCACGCTGGCGAACTTCCCGCTCTTCCACCCGACGAACGGAAACACCTATGGGGCGGACCTGGGATGGAGACGCTCGACGCTGGTCGGCGGTCGAAACCTTCAGCTCGGCGCGGGCTATCAGTTCGAGCAATCCGAGCTGCACGCGCGTTACTATGACTATCTGGCCGGCGAGCAAGGGATGCTTCTGACGCGCACGGAATCCCGGCGAATGTCGAACTCCGGCTATCTGAACGCGCAGCTCGTGATCGATCCGCGCTGGACGGTGCGAGCCGGATTGCGTGCGGATGCGTTGCGTCTGGAGAGCGACGACGAGATCTCGGGCGACAGCGAAGGACCGCGGACGCTCTCTGCCGTGAGCCCGTTCGCGGCGCTGACCATGACGACCGGTGAATGGACGACTTACGTGAGTGGAAGCGGGGCGTTCCACGCGCCGACGCTCAACCAGCTCTACGACCAGCTCCCGATCACCTCGATCAACAACCCGGAGCTGGATCCGCAACGCTCGAGTGGCTACGAGATCGGCACGCGCTGGGACGGCGCCCAGGGCGGAGCCGCGAGCTTTACCTTCTACGACGTGTTCGTGAAAGACGAGATCGACTTCAATCTGGCCACGATCTCCTACGCCAACATCGGCAAGAGCCGGCATACCGGTGTGCTCGCCGCTCTCCGCTACCCGCTTCCCCGCCAGTTCACCGTCTACGCCAGCGGCACCGTGGCGCCGACGACGATCCGTGAGGGCACCCTCGACGGAAACCAGATCAACGCCGTGCCCCTGGCATCCACGGCTGGGCGCGTCGAATGGTCCGGGCTTCCGTGGCTCGGGCTGAACGTCGGGGGGCGTTGGGTGGCGAAGCAGTACCTCGACAAGGAGAACCTCCACCCGCTCGGCGAGTACGCCACGATGGACATCGGCGGCTGGGCCCGTTTGGGGCGGGCGAGCCTCAATCTTCGGGTGCTGAACCTTCTCGATCGCGAATACTCGGATACCGGGTACATCGGCATCTTCGGAGACGAGCGCCTGGCTCCTGCCGCGCCGCGGAGCTTGGTGGCGGCCTTGTCCTTCCAGTAGTCGGGGCACGCCAGCCGCTCGGGAGGCGCCTTCGCGATCACTGCACACTTGTGCCCGAGGATGGCCGGGGCTATCATTTCGGCCATGCGCAGCGAGTACCGAGAGGAGCCCTGCCGCAGCGCGCTCAACCGGGTGAAGGGGATGGACTTCGACTGGTCCCTCAACCCTTACATGGGCTGCGCCCACCGCTGCGCGTTCTGCTACGTCCGAGCGTTCGAGCGGCGCGCCGACCGCCCGGCCGGCAGCCAGTACGGCCAATCGATCCGCGTCAAAGTCAACGTCGCGGCGGTGCTCAAGCTCGAGCTCGCACGGGCTTCCTGGAAACGCGAGTTCGTGGCCATCGGTGCGGCCACCGATCCCTACCAGCCCGCCGAGGGCATCTATCGCCTGACTCGATCCTGCCTCGAGGCGCTCGCCGAAGCGCGCACGCCGTTCGGTCTCATCACCCGGGGCACCATGGTCGTGCGAGACATCGACGTGCTCACGGAAGCCGCGAAGCGCGCCGAGATCTCGGTCAACTTCTCGATCCCCACGCTCGACGACGACATCTGGCGCAAGACGGAACCGGGCACGCCTCATCCGCGACAGAGGCTGCGCGTGATCCGAAGGCTGGTGGATGCGGGGATCAAGGCCGGCGTGGGCATCGCGCCGGTGCTACCCGGTCTCTCGGACGATCCACAGAAGCTGGCCGAAGTGGTGAAAGCCGCGCGCGATGCCGGCGCCGCGTTCGCCTGGGCCAGCGTCCTCTACCTGAGGCCGGGAACCAAAGAGCACTTCCTCGAGGTGCTCGGCAACGAGTGGCCCGAGCTCACGGCGCGATACGAGGCGATGTATCGCTCCCGCGCGTACCTCGCGAAGGCGGACACGGAGCCGGTGCAGCTCCAGGTGCGCCAGCTCAAGGCGAAGTATCGGATCGGCGACCGGCGCCGGCGCAAGCTCGAGCCGCCGCCGGAGCCGGTGCAGCTCGACCTCGCGGTCTGAGGCGATCCGGATGTGTAACTCTTTGCTGTCCCCGGGGAGAGCAAGAAGTTACAGGCGCGCCGACTAGAAGCGGCCTCGGTCGATCGTGATCCCTTCCAGCGTGATCACGTCTTCCGCGAGCAGGATGCCGGTTCCCACCGGGATCTCGATGTGAACGAAGATCCCCACCATTCCACTCCGGCTGTACCAGGCGAGCACGCGGTCGTCGGGGCCGAGGAATGCGCTGTCGGTTCGCACACGATAAGCGGGAAGCTTGCCGTCCGGGATGTTGAGTTGCTCGAGCGCCTCGACCGTCGACGAGAAGAACGGGTCTTCCCGAACCGTCCACGTGCGTCCCACCGTCATGGGATAACGCAAGCGCGTGAGCTCGTTCCCGGCGCCGCCCGTCGGCCGGCCGCTCAGCAGCTCGCGAACCAGGCGGAGCCGCCGTGTCATCTCCTCGGCGGCTCGATCGATCGATCCTGCGTCCATCGAGATCGCCATCCCGCTTCGCCACGTCTCCACGATCGCCATGTCGTCGGCGAGTGGATTCGTGGGTTCGGGCGTGCCCGCGCAAGCGGGGACCTCCCCGATCCCGATGTCCGCTTCGTAGAGACCGGTCGGGTCCTGACGATTGCGGACCCACTGGAGGTAAGTGTTGTTCCCGGACTCCGTCGAATCGACCTGTGTCAGCCGATCGATCACATACTCGCGATCCTCGATGGTCTCGACGCAGACCAGGTCGTGGTCGATCGACGAGCGGCGTACCACCGCGCTCGCCCCCGAGCCCAGCGTGAACACGCGATGGAAGTGCCAGTGATTTCCGAGATCGAGCGGATAGAACAGCCGCGGCGAGCTCGCCGCCCTTGCGGCGTCGCGCTCCGGCACGCTGGTCGAGCGGTCGGGAGCCAGCGGGCCCGAGCATCCGGACAGGAACAGTGTGGCGGCGAGGATCGATACGGATTGGCGGCGCATGGAGGCCTCGAGGTCCGTGAGGTGGCGGGGCCGCGTCCCGGCCTCGCATCCACCACTACCCCCAAAGCCGGCGGTCAGGTCCGCCGGAGAAGGGCCTGGAGCGGGCGAGCCGCGATGATCCCCACCGCCGGCCCCAGCGCCAGGACGGGGAAAGCCCAGCGCCAGCCTGCTCCTTCGACCATCAGCGGGACGAGCTGGATGGTGACCATGGTGAGCAGGAACCCCATGGACGTTTGCAGCGTGAGCGCGGTGCCCACCGCGTGAGGAGGCGCCGTCTCGGTCACCATGGCGCTGAACTGCGCCGAGTCCGCGACGACGAAGAACCCCCAGATCCAGACGACGGGCACCAGCAGCCACGGGCTCGCCCCGAACAGGAGGCCGATGGCGAGCGAGCAGGCTCCCGAGATCGCCATCGCCACGCTGACGACCTTCGCGTAACCCCAGCGCGCCGACATCCAGCCCCCCCAGAGGCATCCCAGTCCTCCGGCCGCGAGCCCACCAAAGGCCAGCGCGTCGGCCAGGTACTTGGGAATCTCGGAGTCGTGCGCAAGCAAGCTTGCGGCTAGGAACGCCGGGAGCCAGACCCACATCGCGTAGAGCTCCCACATATGTCCGAGGTAGCTGGCGATGGCGAGTCGGGTCGGCCGGCTGTGCAACACCGTGCCCACCAATCCCCACGAGAAGGGGCGCTGCGGGAAGGGAAACGGTCCGTCGACGAAGAAGAACCCGATCAGCATCGCCGCGATGAGCGCGCCGGCGGATGAGGCCACCACGACCGCGACGAGACTCGCGCCACCCAGCGCCTGGATGAGATAGGGCATGGCCTTTCCCACGGTAAGCGCGCCGACCACCGAGCCGATCGCGAGCCCACGGTAGCGCTGGAACCAGGTGGCGATCATCTTCATGGCGGGCGGATAGACGCCGGCGAGGAAGAAGCCGGTCATGAAGCGGAGCGCGAGCGCCGCGGCATAACCGGGCGCCGGAATCAGCGCCAGGTTGGTCAAGGCACCCGCGACCGCGCAGAAGGCCCAAAGACGCCGCGCGGGCCAAAGGTCGGCGAGATTGAGCACCGCGATCAGCGCGGTTCCGGCGACGAAGCCGAGCTGCACGATGGTGGTGAGCCACGCCGCCTGGTGGGCGTCGAGCATCCAGCGCGCGCGCAGCTCGGGCGTCACCGCGGTGGCGACGAACCACAGCGACATGCCGAGCAGCTCCGCCAGGCAGACGAGAGCCAGCATGCGGTAGCGTCGCGGGTCCGGCTCTCCGTCGCGAGGCGGCACGGGCACACTATAGACGGCTCGGTTCACCCCATGTATGTTTCCCGCCCCATGACTCCGGCGCCACGCCTGTCCACGTCGACGGTCGCCGCTCGAATCCCTTACGCGAACGCCGCTCCCTTCTACGCGCTGTGGAGCGAAGCGCCCTTCGCGGTGCGCAACCTCGCGCCGCGCGACCTGGGACACGAGGCGGAGTCCGGCACGGTGGATCTCGGACTCATGGCCGCCGCGGACTTCCTGCGGCTCCGAGATCGCTTCGAGCTGCTCGGCCCCATGGGCGTGGCGACACGCGGCGCGGTGCAGTCGGTGCTGCTGTTCTCGCGGAAACCCGCGGCCGCGCTCGGAGGCGGAGTGATCTCCGTCACCCCCGAGACCTCGACCTCCATCCGGCTCCTGCGTCTGCTGCTCGGCGTGCGCCGCAGCCTCGAGGGCATCCGCTATATCCGTGGGCTCGAGCCGTCGCAGGCCGACGGCCTGCTGCTCATCGGCGATCGGGCCATGCGCCGTCGCCGGCAGCCGCCGGACGGCTTCACCCACACGCTGGACCTCGGCGAGGACTGGCTCGAGTGGACCGGGCTCTCGTTCGTGTACGCGGTGTGGGCGGTGCGGCGCGCGCTGGAGCCCGCGGTGAAGCAGGAGCTGCGCGACTTTCTCGAAGCCTCGCTCACGGCCGGGCTGGCCGACCTGCCGGAGATGGCCCGCCAGCAGACCGAGCCCGGCTGGTCCCCGCCGGAGATGGAAGCGTACCTGCGGCGCTTCCATTACCGATTGGGCCCCGAGGACTTGGCCGGCCTCGAGCGCTTCGAGGAGCTGCTGGGCGAGCACGGGATGCTCGAAGCCGACTAGCAACCACGGCCTTAGTCGCGCGTAATTGGAGCCGTGGCGCGCCGCGCTCCGCGGCGCCGCGGCTTCACAGAACGTCAGTCACGGAGGAGCCAGCAATGCCCACCATGCACGAGATCGAATACGAGATCGTCGGTGATGATCTGCAATTCGTGAAGGTCGAGCTCGATCCCAAGGAGGCGGTGGTCGCCGAGGCGGGCTCGATGATGTACATCGAGGACGGCATCCAGATGGACACCATCTTCGGCGACGGATCGCAGCAGAACCAGGGCTTCATGGGCGCCTTGATGGGCGCCGGCAAGCGGTTGCTCACCGGCGAGTCGCTGTTCATGACCGTCTTCCACAACGAGTCGGCGCAGAAGCGCAAGGTCGCCTTCGCCGCGCCCTACCCCGGCAAGATCCAGCCGCTCCATCTGCGCGATCTGGGCGGTGAGCTGCTCTGCCAGAAGGACTCGTTCCTGTGCGCGGCCAAGGGCGTGAGCATCGGCATCGCGTTCACCAAGCGTTTCGGCGCGGGATTGTTCGGAGGCGAAGGGTTCATCCTGCAGAGGCTCCAGGGCGACGGCTGGTCGTTCGTACACGCCGGCGGCACGCTGGAAGAGCGCACGCTCGCGCCCGGCGAGAGCCTGCGCGTCGACACCGGGTGCCTGGTCGCGTTCCAGCCTTCGGTGAGCTACGACATCCAGTTCGTCGGCGGCCTCAAGACCGCGCTGTTCGGCGGCGAGGGATTGTTCTTCGCCGCTCTGCAGGGCCCGGGCCGTGTGTGGCTGCAGTCGCTGCCGTTCAGCCGGCTGGCCAGCCGCATCTACGCCGCCGCGCCGCAGACTGGCCGTGGCGGACGCGAACAAGGCTCGATCCTCGGCGGGCTCGGCAACCTGCTCGACGGCGACGGCCGATAGACGGCATACGTTTCGCCACACCGGAAGGAGGCCTGATGGGTCGCCGCAGCGTGATGCTGGTCGCGGCCGCCTTTGCCGCGCTGCTCGGCGCGGCGGTCGCGGCGCAGCAACGTGACTTCAGCAATGTCGAGATCAAGACCGAGAAGATCGCGCCGGGGATCTACCTGATGCAAGGCGCGGGGGGGAACCTCGGGGTCATGACGGGACCCGACGGCGTGCTGCTGATCGACGACTCCTTCGCGCCACTCACCGACAAGATCAGGGCCGCGATCGCCAAGGTCAGCGACAAGCCGGTGCGCTTCCTCATGAACACGCACTATCACGGTGACCACGTGGGTGGGAACGAGAACTTCGGCAAGCTCGGCGTCACCATCGTCGCGCACGACAACGTGTGGGCGCGGATGAGCGTGCCCCAGCCGCAACGCTCGCAGCCCGCGTATCCGAAGGAGGCGCTGCCGGTCATCGCCTTCAACGACAAGCTCACCTTCCATATGAACGGCGACACCGTCGAAGTCACCCACCTGCCGCCGGCGCACACCGACGGAGACGCGATCCTCCACTTCCAGAAGGCCAACGTCGTCCACACCGGCGACTGCTTCTTCAACGGCCGTTATCCGGTGATCGATCCGGCCGCCGGTGGCTCGATCGACGGCATGATCGCGGCGACCGAGAAGATCCTTTCGATGGTGAACGACCAGACCCGGATCATCCCGGGGCACGGTCCGCTCAGCGACAAGGCCGGGCTCGAGGCCTTCCACGACATGCTGGTCTCGGTGCGCGACAAGGTGCGGCCGCTGGTCGCGGCGGGGAAGACCAAGGAGGAGATCGTCGCGGCCAAGCCGACGGCAGACTTCGACGCCAAGTGGGCCGCCGGAGGCGCGCCCGACCGGTTCATCGGCGCCGTCGTCGACGGCATGAAGTCGAAGTAGCGAGGCATGGCCGAAAGCCCCACGCGGATCGGCGCCTATCCGATCGAGCGCGAGCTCGGCCGGGGCGGCATGGGCATCGTCTACCTCGCCCGCGACGTCCGGCTGCAGCGCGCGGTGGCGATCAAGGTCCTTCCCGAGGGATTCGCGCGCGATCCGGAGCGCTTGTCGCGGTTCGAGCGCGAGGCCCGGCTGCTCGCCTCGCTCAATCACCCCAACATCGCGGCGATCTACGGCCTCGAGGAGGCCGACGGCCAGCGCTTCCTCGTGCTCGAATACGTGGAAGGCGAGACGCTCGCGGAGCGCATCGAGCGTGGGCGCGTGCCGCTCGACGAGACGCTGAGCATCGGCCGCCAGATCGCCGCCGCGCTCGAGGCCGCGCACGAGAGCGGTGTGATCCATCGCGATCTCAAGCCGGGCAACGTGAAGATCACGCCGGCCGGGGACGTGAAGGTGCTCGATTTCGGCCTCGCCAAGGGGGCAGGCTCCGCGGACTCCTCGCCCGATTTCACGCAGTCGCCAACCATCGCGTACGCGCCGACCGGAGCGGGCGTGATCCTCGGCACCGCCGCCTACATGAGCCCCGAGCAGGCGCGCGGCAAGGTGGTCGACCGGCGCACGGACATCTGGTCCTTTGGCTGCGTGCTCTACGAGTGTCTGACCGGACGACAGCTCTTCCACGGCGAGACGGTGTCGGACATGATCGCGAAGATCCTCGAGCGTGAGCCCGACTGGAACGTGCTCCCGGCCGACACGCCGCCGCGCGTCCGCGAGCTGCTGCGCCGTTGTCTCGAGAAGGACGCCAAGCAGCGCCTGCGCGACATCGGTGAAGCGCGTATCGAGCTCGCCGAGGCGCAGGGGGCGCGGACCTCTTCCACACGGGTCGCGGTCGCGCCGGCTCCCGTGACCCTTCGCCGCGGGCCGGGCCTCGGCATCGCCTGGCTGGTGGCCGCGGCTTCGCTGGCCCTCGCGGCGACCGCCACCTTGGCGCCGCTTGCGTTCAAGAGGCCGGATCGGGCGGTTCGATTCCCGGTCACGGCGGAGCCGGGAACCGTCGTCTTCGAGGACCCGACCGAATGCGCGATTTCGCCGGACGGTCGCATGGTCGTGTTCAGCGCCAGCGATTCGGCTGGGAACAGCCAGCTCTGGCTGCGCTCGCTCGACGCGCTCGCCGCACGCGCCCTGCCCGGAACCGACAATGCAGCCATGCCGTTCTGGTCAGCGAACAGCAAGAGCATCGGCTTCTTTGCCGACGGCAAACTGAAGAAGGTCACCGTGGCGAGCGGCTCCATCGAAACCCTGTGCGAGGCCAAGAACGGTCGTGGCGGGACATGGAATCATCGCGATGTCATCGTCTTCGCCCCGGACGGCGCCGGGGCGCTCTATCGGGTCGCGGGAAGCGGAGGCGAGCCGCAACGAGTCACCACGCTCGATTCGACCCGCCGCCAGTCGGCGCACCGGTTCCCTTCGTTCCTTCCCGACGGGAAGCGCTTCCTGTTTGCGAGCCTTCCCGCGAGGAGCGGGAAGTACGACATCTGGATCGGTGGGCTCGATGGCTCGAAGCCCGACTCCGTGATGAGCGCGAGCGCCTCGCCGATCTTCGTCCCGCCAGGCTACCTGGCCTACTTGCGGGGACAGAGCCTGGTGGCCCAGAAGTTCGACTACAAGAACCGCCGTTTGCTCGGCCCGGTGATTCCTCTTCCCGACGTGCCGGGCGTTTCGGGGAGCAGCTCGTATCGGCCCGCGAGCGTTTCGGACGCGGGCGATCTCGCCTATCTCAATTCCCGGCTCCGGAACACGCAGCTCACGTATCTCGATCGATCGGGTCGGCCGATTGGAACCGTTCAGGCGCCGCCAGGCCGCTACGAGCAGTCGTTCCTGTCTCCCGATGGTCGTTTCGCGGCGGTCGTGAAAGTCGACTCCCCGGCGGCGTCGGACATCTGGATCATCGACCTCCAGCGCTCCACCTCCACGCGCTTCACCCACGGCTCACGCAACGATTTTCCGACCTGGTCTCCCGACAGCCGGCGAATCATCTTCGAATCCAATCGCAACGGCCCCGGCGACTTCTTCATCCGGCCCGTGAACGGATCCACGCCCGAGACCACCTTCCATGCGTCGAGCATCGCGGTGAAGAATCCCTTTGACTGGTCGGCCGACGGGCGATTCCTCACCTTCGAGCAGCTCGACCCCCAGACTGGCTGGGACCTGTACCTCGCACCGATCGATGGAGGTGGAAAGGCGACGCCCTATCTGCGCACGCCCTACAACGAGCGGTGGGGGACGATCTCTCCCGATGGCCGCTGGATGGCCTATAGCTCGGACGAATCAGGCACTTTCGAGATCTACGTGCAGAGCTTCCCGGAGCCTGGCGACAAGTACCGGGTCTCGACCGCCGGCGGGGTCGTGCCTCAGTGGCGGGCCGACGGACGGGAGATCCTGTTCCTGAGCCTGGACTTCCAGACGGTCCTCAGCTGCGACGTCGCGAGCAGCCCGACGTTCCGTGCCGCCGCCGCCCGGCTGCTGTACCGGCTTCCTCGCGGCTCTCAAATCGGGACCTTCACTCCCGATTTCCAGCGTCAGCTCGTTCCCATTCCGGCCGGAGAGAGTGCGCCCAGCACCATCACGGTCGCGCTCAACTGGGTCTCGGAGCTGAAGAAGCGCTAGCTGGGGCGGGTGTCGCAAGGCCGCCACAGCGCATGGCTGAAGTGTCCGGCGCCGGTGGCTCGAGGCCTGGGTTTCCTTGCATGAATGAGGCTCCGGATTTCGGTCGGGTTCATGCATACGCGCGCGTCGGTTCCTGGAGACGAACCTTCCGAGGAGCGCCGTCATGGTCGCGATGAATCCGCTCGCCAAGCCCATGAGTCCGCTGGCCCGGGTGTGCACCTGGGGCCTCCGTTCCTACCTCTGCGTCTTCCTGACGGGTTGCGCCGCACACCGTCTTGCGCTGCCCGAGACTCCCGCGACGGAAACCCACCTGGTTCGGGGCGATGAGCGCACCGCCTTTCGGGCGTGCGTCGATGCCCTTCTAGAAGCCGGGTACGAAGTGGACCTCTCGGAGGCGAGTGAAGGCATTCTTCGGGGCAGCCTCGTCACGGAACGGAAGCTCGGCGTGATCGAGGACGGCCAGGAACCCAGCCACGCGCTCTCGCCAGGGGCGCAGGTCGGCCTTCTCGTTCTCACCGGGGCCGCACTGGTCGTGGGCGGACTCGCTGTCCTGGCGAAAGGCATGAAGGCGCCCGCCAAACCGATCGAGGACGTGGAGGAAGGGGACTCGTCGGATGGCGCCATCGCGGCAGCCGTTGGCGTGGGGCTCGCAATGCTCGACGTGGGGACCAGCCTTCCCAAGACGATCTACGAGTACGAGATCGCCATCCAGTTTCTGCCGATGGAGGGGAACACCACACAGGTTCGCGTCCTTCTCGACGGCAGCGAGAACCAGGAGGGCGAGGTGCTACGCAGCGGACCGGTGAACGCACCGGATTTCCTCGACCGGCTCTTCTCGGCTCTCGATCAGGCGACGAAATGGGACCGGGAGCCGGAGCGCGACCCGGCGACGGTCGTCACGATTCACTAGAGCGTCTCCTCGTCTTTCGTGGACCCATGGCGCGGTGTATTCTCCGTGCCCCCATGACGCCATCGCCCTGGACCACGATCGACGCCAAGGTGCGGCGCGGCGAGCGCCTGACGCCCGAAGAGGGAGTCCATCTCCTCACCCAAGCGCCGCTGCTCGAGCTCGGCGCTCTCGCCAGCGAGGTGCGGTCGAAGAAGACCGATCCTCGCCTGGTCACCTACGTGATCGACACCAATCCCAACTACACCAATCTCTGCACGGTCGACTGCCACTTCTGCGCCTTCTACCGGAAGCCCAAGGCGAACGCGCCTGACGCATATACCCACGACGTGGAAGGCGTGATGAAGATGATGGAATCGGCGCATCGGCTCGGCGCGACGACGGTGCTGCTGCAGGGCGGCCTCAACCCCGAGATCCCTTGGGAGTTCTATCCGACCATCGTGCGCGAGGCGCGGCGACGCTACCCGGAGATCACGCCGCACTTCTTCTCGGCGCCGGAGATCCACCAGATGGCCGAAGTTTCGGGGCTCTCGATCCGTGGCGTGCTCGAGGCGCTCCACGAGGCGGGGCAGCGCACGCTGCCGGGTGGAGGCGCCGAGATCCTCGCGACCCGCGTGCGCAAGCGGATCTCGGTCAAGAAGGGCGGGCCCGAAGCCTGGCTCGACGTTCATCGCGCGGCGCATCAGGTCGGGATGCGGTCGACCGCGACCATGATGTACGGACACGTCGAGACCGATGCGGAGCTGATCGAGCACCTTGGATTCATCCGTGAGCTTCAGGACGAGACCCGTGGCTTCACCGCGTTCGTGCCGTGGTCCTACAAACGCGGCAACACCCCCATGGAGTCCAAGGTGAAGCACGTGGCCGGGGCTTCGCGATACTTCCGTGTGCTCGCCGCGGCCCGGCTCTTCCTCGACAACTTCGACCACATCCAGGCGTCGTGGTTCAGCGAGGGCAAGAAGACCGGGCAGATCGCGCTTCAATTCGGGGCGGACGACTTCGGCGGGACGCTCTACGAGGAGAACGTCCATCTCGCCACCGGCCACGTGAACAAGACCACGGTGGCCGAGGTCGAGACGCTGATTCGCGAAGCCGGCTTCACTCCCGCTCAGCGCACCACCCTGTACGAGATCGTCCGCGTCGGCGAGGGGCCCGAGGCCCTGGAGCGACTGTCGGCGGACGTCCCCCTCTTCGTCGAAGGCCTGCGCGAGCTGCCCGCCGAGTATCCGGAGCGTCTGGAAGGCGAGGACGTCTCCTCTCCGCTGGTGATGCCCAAGTAAAGCCGGGATCGCCGAACGCAGGTTGGCGTGGACAAAGCCATCCGGCGCGAGCACTATTTCCGCGAGTCGTTCCCCTCATCTCCGATTCGCCTGGCCGCGACCCGCGATGCCTATCGTCGTTGCCGTAGGTGTCTGAACCGCGAAGGACCGTTGGTGCTCCGACATCGAAACTCGCTGCTGCTGCTCGCATGGAGCGCCGGATGGCTCGCGGTGTGGGCTCCTTCCGCCACGGCGTATCTGACCGTTCCCAGTGGATTCGTGGTGGAGAACGCGGTTCCCGGAGCGGCCTTCGACACGCCCACCAGCATGGCCTTCCTGCCCGATGGACGGATGCTCGTCGGGCTCAAGGAGGGAACGGTGTGGCTGGTGCAGAACGGCGGCAAGCTTCCGGGTCCGGCGCTCGACCTGCGGCGCGTCGTGCTCAATCAGGCGGACCGCGGACTGCTCGACGTCGCGGTGGACCCCAACTTCAACGCCAACCGTCATCTCTACTTCATCTACGTGGTCGACCCGGATTCCAACATGGTCGACACCAATGACGATGCCTACAGCCGTCTGGTGCGGTATCAGCTCCCGATCGGCTCCAACATCGTGGACACGACGACGCGCGCGGTGCTGTTTGGCCGAAACTGGGCCGAGGGTCCGCCGTGCGGCTCCGAGTCGCACACCGTGGGGTCGCTCCGGTGGGGCGCCGATGGAAGCTTGATCGTCTCGCACGGCGATGGCGCGCAGTTCGATGGGGTGGATGAAGGTGGCGACGACCCCGGACTCTTCCTGCCCGGTCGCACGAACCCGGTGGAAAACATCGGCGCCTATCGAGCGCAATACGTCGGCAGTCTGGCGGGAAAGATCCTGCGCCTCGATCCCGCGACCGGGCTCGGCTATCCGAGCAACCCCTTCTACGACGGGAATCCGGCGTCGGTGCGCTCGCGCGTCTATGCCTATGGTCTGCGCAATCCGTTCCGGCTCTGCGTCCGTCCCGGCACCGGCAACGCCGATCCCAGCCAGGGACGCCCTGGAAGCATCTATCTCGGAGACGTCGGCTGGGACACCTGGGAAGAGCTGAGCATCGCGACCACGCCGGGGTTGAACTTCGGCTGGCCGTGCCGCGAAGGCCTTCACACCACGGCCTACGTGGGAGCTCCTCCACCGGCCCACAGCGGATGCTCGAGCCTGGGCACTCCGAACAATCCCGCGACGGTGTTCACGCCGCCGGTCTCCGACTGGCATCACTTCACGGCCAGCCTGAGCAGCCCCAGCGGCGTGACCGGCAACGCCGCCTCCGGAAGCGTTTTCTACGAAGGGACCCTCTATCCCGCCGCTTACCAGGGGCGCTACTTCTTCGCCGACTTTGGCCAGAGCTGGATTCGTGCCGCCACCGTGGACGCGAACGACAACATCATCTCGTACGCCCTGTTCGGGGATGACGTGGACGACCCCGTCGATCTCGTGTCCGATCCGGTCTCGAAGGACATCCATTACATCTCGATCTCGACCGGACAGGTGCGCCGCATCCGCTATTTCGGCAGTCCCAACGGGACTCCGGTGGCGCAGGCATCGGCCGCTCCGCTGAGCGGCGGCATCCCGCTCTCGGTGGCGTTTTCGAGCGCGGGCTCGAGCGATCCGAACGGCGACCCACTCGAGTACATCTGGGACTTCGGCGACGGGAGCGGCAGCCTCGAGCCCAATCCGACGCACGTCTACACCACGTCGGGCGCATTCGCTCCCACGCTGACCGTCAGCGACCTCCATGGGGGCTACAACACCAAGGCGCTGCAGGTGACGGTCGGCGACCAGGGTGGCTTCCCGTCGACTCCCGTGATCGACAATTTCAACCGCCCGAACGGGTTGCTCGCGGCGCCATGGGGCAACACCAGCGGCGCGGCGATCGCAAGCAATCAGCTGAGGGCGACCACCAGCAGCTCATCGCCGATATGGACCGGAACGCAGTTCGCGCCCGATCAGGAGGCCTACTACACGTTTGCCAGCGCTCCTCAGGGTGAGTTCCACATCCATCTGAAGCTGCAGTACGTCGGCGGGAGCGCCTCGCACATCGAGGTGAAGTACGCCGGCAACGTCCAGATCACGACGTTCGACGATACGGGCGTGGGATGGGTCATGCGCGGCCCGCCGATGGCGGTGACGTTCAACAGCGGAGACACGTTCGGGGCGCGTGCCTACGGATCGACGGTCAACGTCTACAAGAACGGAACGCTCGTCGGCACGCGCTCGATCGCGGGCTGGCAGTTCGTCGGCAGCCCGGGATATGTCGGCCTCGCCATGATCAACAACGGCAGCGGCAGCCGCCTCGACAACTTCGGCGGGGGCAGCTTCGTCCCGGTCGTGAACACCGCGCCGACCGCGATCATCGCGAATCCCGCCGACAATGCCTTCTATGTCGAGGCTCAGCCCATCAACCTCATGGGCAACGCCTCGGATGCTCAGACGCCCGCGGCGCAGATGGGCTATCACTGGGACGTCGCACTCCACCACAACAACCATAGTCACCCGGGACAGCTCGTCTCCGACAACCGCAACGATGCCTTTCTGCCCGAGAGCCACGAGGACGGGACGGGCACCTGGCTCGAAGCGATGCTCGTGGTCACGGATGGCGGAGGTCTCAAGGACACCGCGTCGGTCACCCTGTGGCCGGAAGTGGATCTCGATCCTTCGCCGGTGACGGTGACCCCCGATCCCGCGCGCCGCATCGACGTCAACCAATTCAGCTTCAAGCTCCGCAACTACGGCCGCATGATGTCGCGCCGCTCGCATTGGGCCTTGCGGGCCGGCCCCACGCTGCTGGCGGAGGGGGACACACTCGTCGCTCCCCTCGACAGCCTTACGATCACCGTCCCCGTGGACTTGTCTCTGGACCCGGGAGACCATCCGCTGCGAGTCACGCTGGACACGCTCGCGGTCGTCCGCGAGCTGAGCGAGACCAACAACGCGAAGATGCGCACGCTCACGGTGATGGACGGCCCAGTCGCCGTCGACCTTCCACTTCCCCGGGAAGCGAGCCTCTCGGCCGGGAGTCCCAATCCCACGCGGAGAACGACGCACTTCGGGCTCGCGCTCCCACGCAGCGTCCAGGTGTCGATGGACGTGCACGACATCCAGGGGCGGCGAGTATGGTCGAGCGGGGCGCGGCCGTACGCCGCGGGGCGCTGGGACCTCACGTGGGACGCCAAGGACCAGCCGCCGGGCGTCTACCTGTTGCAGATCCAGGCGGGTGAGCGGCGCTGGATCCGGCGGATCGCGGTCGTTCGATGAGCGAGGGGAATGAGCTTTTCTGTCGGTCCTGCTGACACTTTTTCCGGGGAAGGCCCGCCGCTCATCGCTGTCTCGCACCTAAATCGCGCCGTGGCTTCATTTCCAGAGCGTAGACAAACCGGTCCGCGACTTGCACAATTGAGCGCCCCTTGAGGCTGGCTTCCACCCCGCGGGGTGGGAGTCCCGTTGGGTCGCTGGCCCCCGGCATCGCCACGGGTCGTCATTTCACGCGCAAGAGCGACAACGAAGGATCGTTCGTGTCCCAACGCAAGGCGGCGGGGCTTCCCAAGCCGCATGTCCTCTGGCTCTGTGCCGGGCTCTTCCTGCCCGGTGCATCGGCGTGGGGCGCCCCCCAGGTTCCCACCGGGTTCGTGGTCGAGAACGCAGCACCAGGCGCCTCGTTTGACACGCCCACCGGCATCGCCTTCCTGCCCGACGGCCGGCTCCTGGTCTGTCAGAAGGAAGGCACTCTCTTCGTGGTCCAGAATGGCTCCAAGATCGGGCCCATCGTCGACATCAAGAACGTGGTGCTGAACCAGGGGGATCGCGGCCTTCTCGACGTGGCTGTGGATCCGGACTTCGACACCAACCGAAGGATCTACCTGCTCTACACGGTGGACCCCGACTCCAACACCGTCGACACCAACGACGACGCTTACGGCAAGCTCGTCAGCTACCAGATGACGACCACGAGCTCGAACACCGTGGACCTCGCGTCACGGAGAGTCTTGTTCGGGCGGACGTGGACGGAAGGGCCGACCAGCACTTCGGTCACCCACACGATCGGGTCCGTCCGCTGGGGCGCCGACAAGAGCCTGCTCGTCTCGGTCGGCGAGGGCGCCCACTTCGAGAACGTCGACGACGGCGGCGACGATGCGCCCGCATTCCTGCCCGGTCGCACGAATCCCATCGAGGACATCGGGGCGTTCCGCGCGCAGTTCCTCGGCAGCCTGGCCGGTAAGATTCTGCGGCTCGATCCTGCGACGGGGAACGGGTACGAAAGCAATCCTTTCTTCGACGGCGACGTCGCATCGATCCAGTCCAGGGTCTATGCGTACGGCTTGAGGAATCCGTTCCGGTTCTGCGTGCGCCCCGGCACGGGCAACACCGATCCCGCGCAGGGGCTCCCGGGCACCATCTACCTCGGCGACGTGGGCTGGTCGACCTGGGAGGAGCTCAGCATCGCCACGCTTCCGGGGCGGAACTTCGGCTGGCCCTGCCGCGAGGGACTTCACCCCACGACGTACGACGGGGGCAGCAACCCTTCGCACAGCGGCTGCAATTCGGTGGGCACACCCACCAATCCCTCGCCGTTCACGCCGCCGGTGTCCGACTGGCACCACTCGAACCCCGCCAACAGCCAGCCTTCAGGCGTGATCGGAAACGCGGCGTCCGGAAGCGTGTTCTACACCGGCACCACCTATCCGGTGGCGTACCGCGGCAACTACCTGTTCGCCGACTACGGCCAGAGCTGGATTCGCCTGGCGCAGGTCGATGCCAATGACAACGTCGTCACCTTCCAGACCTTCGGCACCAGCATGGACATGCCGGTCGATCTGGTGGCCGACCCGGCGTCGAAGGACATCTTCTACGTCTCGATCAGCACCGGCCTGGTGCGGCGGATTCGCTATGTGGGGGCCCCCAACAATCCGCCGGTGGCCATGGCGTCGGCCAATCCCACCGCCGGCACCGCGCCGCTCACGGTGAACTTCTCGAGCGCCGGCTCGAGCGACCCCGACTTCGACCCGCTCACTTACGCCTGGGACTACGGCGACGGCAGCGGCTCGTTCGAGCAGAACCCGACCCACGTGTACACCACGTCGGGAGTCTTCCTCGCCGAGCTCACGGTCAGCGACGGGCACGGAGGGAACGACACGCACATCGTGCAGATCACGGTGGGCGACCCGGGAACATTCCCGAGCACCGCCGTGCTCGACGACTTCAATCGCCCCAATGGCGGCGTGGGCCCGAATTGGTCCGCAGCCAGCGGCGTCGCGATCGACGCCAACCGGCTCAGAGCCACGACCTCGAATACCGAGCCGGTCTGGGACGCGAACAGCTTCGGCCTCGACCAGGAGGCCTACTTCACCTTCGCAACCGCCCCGAACGGCGAGTACCACATCAACATGCGCCTCCAGTACGCGGATCCGGGCGCCTACCACATCGAGGTGAAGTACAACGGCCAGGTGACCATCGCCACCAGTCCTGGCTGGATCCCACTAGGGCCTCCGATCGCCGTCACCTATGCCGCCGGCGATCAATTCGGAGTGCGCACCTACGGTCCCAACATCCATGTCTACAAGAACGGGACCCTGGTCGGCACGCGCTCCTTCAGCGGATGGATTCATGCGAACGACCCGGGATACATCGGGATCGGAATGATCAACGCGGGCAGCGCCAGCCGCCTCGACAACTTCGGCGGCGGCAATTACCTGCCGGTGATCAACACGCCGCCGACCGCGATCATCGACTCCCCTCTCGACAATGCCTTCTACGTCGAGAACCAGGCCGTGAGCCTGACGGGGAACGCGTCCGACGCGCAGCAGTCCGCGAGCCAGATGAGCTACCACTGGGACGTCACGCTCCACCACAACAACCACAGCCATCCTGGGCTCCTGGTCTCGGACAACCGCAACGACGTCTTCATGCCCGAGAACCACGAGGACGGCACCGGGACCTGGACCGAAGTGAAGCTGATCGTGACCGACGGTGGCGGGCTCAAAGACACCGCCTCGGTCAACATCTGGCCCGAAGTGGATCTCGATCCTGGCCCGGTGACGGTGAGCCCTGACCCGGCGCGGAGCATCGACGTCAACACCTTCAGCTTCATGATGAGGAACTACGGCCGCATGCTGTCGCGCCGCTCGCACTGGCAGCTGCTGGCCGGAACCACCTCCCTGGCCGAGGGCGACACCCTGGTCGGGCCGCTCGACAGCCTGCTCATCTCGGTGCCGGTGGACGTCTACCTATCGCCTGGGAGCTATCCACTCCGCGTCGTGGCCGACACCGGCGACGTCGTCCACGAGCTGAGCGAGGCCAACAACGACAAGATGCGCGCGCTGAGCGTCGAGACCGGACCGGTCGCGGTGGGCGACGAGCCCAGGGTCCTCGCCATGTCGGCGCCGGTGCCGAACCCAACTTCCGGAAGGACGCGCTTCTGGCTCACGCTGCCGCGCTCGTCGCGCGTGAAGCTCACCGTCCACGACGTGCAGGGCCGCGAAGTCTGGTCGAGCATGCCGCGGGATCTCGCTCCCGGCCGATGGAGTCTCGAGTGGGATGCCGGCAGCACGCGGGCGGGCGTCTACCTGCTACGGGTGGAAGCCGGCCAGGCGCAATGGGTGCGGCGCATCGCGGTGGTTCGCTGAGCGTTCACGTCCGGCGCCATGGGCGTAGCGCGGGCGTGGCGGGCCCAGCTCGAGCCACACCACCGTGAAGCCGTCGGACGACTGCCAGCGCCGCGCCCGGGTCACGTTCCACTCCGGGTGACGGCGCTCGCTCTCCGGCTCCATCGCTTCCTGCCAGTCCGACCACGCACGCTTGGCGTCACGGAACGCGAGCAGCACGTGGCTGAACGTCAGGCGTGAGCGGCAGGCTTCGAGGTCGTCCGGGGAGAGGGCCAGATGGAGCACGGGCCGCCGCGCGTGCCAGGCCAGGCTCGGGCCGAGATTGCTCATGACCGGCTCGTCCGGTGCCATCTCGGCGTCGAGGCGGTGCGTCAGCTCGGTGAGCGTGGCCACCCCCGGGATCCCGCGCTCGGCCGAAGTCGATCGCGCCTCGGCGAGTCCGAGCCCGCACTGCCACACGCCCCACAGCAACGCCAGCCCGGAGACGCCGGCCCTCAGCACGAGCCGCCCGGTTTCGCCGAGCGGCTGATCCGGAACCCGGGCGATCAGCGCCCAGGTGGCGAGCAGCCCCGCGGCCTCGAGCGGGATGCGCGCCGGGAACACATAGCGCAGCCACGGGATCGTGGCGGCGGCGGCCAGCGCGCCGAGCGCAAGCTGGACGAGGACCAGCAAGCCCGCCACGGCCAGCGGGCGCGGCGGGCGGCTCACGAGCCAGGTGACGAGCGCGCCGATCCACAGCGCGCGTGGCCCGGTGGCGATCGCGAGCAGGAGCGTGCTCAGGTTCTTCGTGAGCTTGTCGGCGAGGAGCCCCCACGCCTTGGCGCCGCTCGGAATCTGCGGAATCTCCGGCAGGTGCATCATCGTGAACCAGGTCCGCCCTTCGACGCCTTCCCACAGCATCCAGCGCGAGAGATCCGCGGACGGTGTTCCAAATCGCTGCCACTTGTAGAGCCACCAGGGCGCGAGCGGGATCGCGAAGCCGAGCATCACGGTCAG
>DASTBI010000136.1 GCA_035712145.1 Candidatus Eisenbacteria bacterium
GCCGTGCAAATCACCACGCATTCCACGCAGGAATGACGCGGGTTTGACTTGAGTTCGCTCTCGAACTCGTCTAAACGGTTGAGTCCCCTTTGCCGCCAACGACCCGTGCTCGGGTCGGCGATCCTTCTTTCACCTGGGAGGTTCAAGTGCGGCAGAAGATCTCTTGCTGGATGGTGCTGGTTCTCGTGGCGAGCGTGGTGCCAGTGTTCGCGAGCGAGGACCGCTGCACCGAGCCGGACATCCAGACGTGCATGAACCACATCGCAGCGAAGCGCACCCAAGGATGGCTGGGGCTCGACTTCGATCGCTCCGATCCGGGCAAGCTCAAGGTCGAAGCGGTCACCCCATACAGCCCCGCATCCAGGGCGGGATTCCGTCCCGGCGACGTTCTTCTCACGCTGAACGGCGCGAGCTTCCAGGACGACGCGGCACTGGCCAAGGCGAAGGGTGACTGGAAGCCTGGCCAGATCGTCGCCTTCATGGTTCAGCGAACTGGGTATCGAAAGCAGCTGCAGGTCACGCTCGGAAGGTACAACGACCATACGTTTGCCACCATGGTCGGCATGCACATGCTCGAGTACCACGTGACGCCTGCGACCGCTATTTCTGAAGCTCCTCCCATCGAGCCCACGGCGACCACGCGATAGGCACCAGCGAGAGCAACGCAAGAGGCCGGCGTCGATGTGGCGCCGGCCTCGAGCTACTTCTTGGCAGTGAGCGCGCTAGTCCTCGCCGATGATCCAGCCCAGCCAGCGCGACCAGTCATAGCGATTGACCGGCGAAGGAAACGTCGTCGGGAAGGTATAGGAGGCCCTGGCTTCGAAGGCCCGTCGGATGATCCCCGTGGACGGTGCAGCCGGTGCGCGGTTCCCGCCCCAAACGAGACTCGGCGGCGCCGGAGCATTACCGCCTCCTCCCCACACCAGCCCGGCATGGGCCGGGCCGACGAATGCGGTGGTCAGCAAGGCAAGCAGGACGATGATGATCGGGGGCTTGGACATCATGCACCTCCTGTGATGATGGCTCGCTATCGAATGCCGTAACGCTGCATCTTGCTGATGAGCGTGGTCCTCGACATGCCGAGCATCTTGGCGGCGTCCGTCCTGACGCCGCTGGCGGCGGCCAAGGCCTCGACGATACGCCTCCGCTCCGCGAGTTCCAATTCTTCCGTGAGATTGGCTGGCGCGTGGGACTGTTCCAGGGCGACTTCGTCGATGCCGATCTCGTGGTAGTCCGAGCTCAGGATCACGAGTCTCTGGATGGTGGAAAACAACTGGCGCACATTGCCCGGCCAGGAATAGCTCAGAAGACGGTTCCGGGCTCCTGTCGAGAGGGACACCTGCTTCCTCTGGCGTTCGCACGCCTCGGACAGGACATGGTCGATCAGCAGGTCCAGATCCTCTCCGCGCCGGCGCAGCGGAGGCAGCACCACGACCGCATGGGCCAGGCGATAGTAGAGGTCGACCCGGAATCCCTCGCCTCTCTCGAGATCGTTGCGGTCGCGATTCGTCGCGGCAACGATCAGCGTGTCGACCGCCACGTTCTTGTTCGATCCGACGCGGCGGAACTCG
>DASTBI010000137.1 GCA_035712145.1 Candidatus Eisenbacteria bacterium
CGCCGGGGCGACCATGAGCACCGGGCCCGCTCTGGCTTCGGGCAATTACTCGATCTGGACCGAGCCCACCGCGTGCCAGGGCGTGCCGCGCGGCGTCCAGAGCTCCGGCCCCGGACTCACGGTCCAGGCCGGCGCCGCGCACTGATGGCGTGATATCCACGGCTACGTGAAGTGGGGCGAGCCCAGGCAGGTCAACGACTTCGGAGGAGCTCATCAAATAGCTGTTGTCCGGCCTTGTGCCCTGTGCCTAGCATGACATCGGCGCCGCTTCGGAGCCGGGCAGGAGGTGAAGATGCTCAAGTGCCCGGATCTCGCGATTGCCATCACCATCGCCTCGACGCTTCTCGCGTCGGCGGCCGTTTCCTCTCCCGACCCCGCGCAAAACATCCCGGTCTGCGTGCAGCCCGGGAACCAGTACCAAGCCCGAATCGTCGTAGACGGCCAGGGCGGGGCGATCGTCACGTGGACGGACTATCGTGCCGCGGACGACATCAGCATTCGCGCGCAGCGGATCTCTCCGGCGGGAGAGATCCTGTGGGGCGGCGCAGGGGCTGAGGTGGGCAGGGCGAGCGACTTCGCGGACGCCGGCATTCCCCTGTCCGACGGAGCGGGCGGTGTCTTCGTCGTATGGAGCCGCCGAGTCGGGGCTCCCTGGCCCGGTGGCGAGGTCGATCTCTTCGCCCAACATCTCGGGCCTCAAGGCCAGAAGCTTTGGGCGGCCGATGGCATGTCGGTCTGCACGGCCCGCGAGTTCCAGCTCGGGCAGGACCTGACCTCCGATGGCGCCGGCGGCTTGATCGTTTCGTGGGAGGACCATCGCGAGCTTTACATCGGCGGCACCGCGCAGAGCGACATCTACGCGCAACGACTCGACGCTTCCGGGTCGGCGCTCTGGACTGAAAACGGAGTGATGGTCTGCACCGCCGACGGGACTCAGCACGTGCCTCGACTGGTTTCCGATGACGCGCACGGTGCGGTCGTGGTTTGGGCAGACTATCGAGCGGGATTTGGCGACATCTACGCGCAACGCGTGGGCCCGGCTGGAGAAAGGTTGTGGCCCGCGGAGGGCGTTTCCGTCTGCGTGGGGTGCCGTTTCGAGGGGTACTTGCAGATGGTCCCTGGCGGCGAAGGCGGGGCCATCGCGCTGTGGCACGATGGCCGCGATCCCCAGCCACCGTATGGGACCGTGTCCGTCTTCGCTCAAAAGCTCCTCTTGAGCGGGGCCGTGGTGTGGCCGGTGAACGGAATCCAGGTTTCCCCCAAAGTCGTCCAGGTGGCGGAGACGAGAGCCATCTCGGACGGTGCCGGCGGCGCCATGATCGCCTGGCAGCAAAACGCGCCCGCGTCGCTCGATGTCGCCAATCTCCGCGCTCAACACATCGATGCCGATGGAGCGCCCCTCTGGTCGATCGATGGTGTGACCTTGGATCAGACGACTTGGCAGGAAGGCACCTCCGGTCTCACATCCGACGGAGCGGGTGGGGCCTTCCTGGCGTGGTCGAAGGAGTCGGGCATCTACGCGCGGAGAATCTCGAAGGGCGGATCCCTGATCGGACCCGGCGCGCAGAAGATCTCGACGACCGACCTACCCAACGTGGCCCCGTCCATCTGCTCGGATGGATCGGGCGGGGCCTTCGTGAGCTGGAGCGAGCTTCGCCTGGATGACGATCCCCATACGACTCAGCCGTTTATCGGCGATCTCTACGCTGGGCGGTTGCTCCGAAGCGGCAGGCCACCCGTGAGACCTGTCGCACAAGCACTGGGCTCTCCCGAGGAGCTCTCGAATCGCGACGGCGCGATTCAGTTCTCGTTGTCCGAAGGCGGCCCGATCGCCATCCGAGTCTTCGACACCAGTGGGCGATGCGTACGCCGCCTAGCGCCCGGCGAGTTCACTGCCGGGACTCACCGCGTGACGGCTCCCGTGACCGACGAGGGAGGTGCGCGTCTACGGCCTGGCGTCTACTTCTATCAGCTCACGGGAGCTTCTCGGACTCAGAAGGGGCGGTTCGTGATCCTGCGCTGAACCAGAACGGCGGGAAGCTGGATCACGAAAGACGGGCGTCCCGGGTCGTTCTAGCTCGAGCGACGAAGCCGCGCGGCGTTGCTCGCGTAGAGCTGGATCGCGGCCTCGATCACCCGCTTCGCCTCGCTGTGCCGGCGCCCACGGGGATCGGCAACCCGGCACGGATCAGAGCCTCGAGCGCGCGCTGCTGGCGAGGCGGGCTCACCCAGCGCGCCAGCTCCTCCTTGGCCACTTTCGGAAACGTGGGATAGACCGCGAGGAGCTGCTTCACCG
>DASTBI010000138.1 GCA_035712145.1 Candidatus Eisenbacteria bacterium
GGGGCAGCGACTGTCGCCCTGCACCTCGCGGAAGCCGATCTCGACGTTGTCGGGCTGGACCGTCACGTGCCGGCCGACCGCGAGCGTGAAGTCGCTCGGAATGGGAACGGTCGGGTTGGCGACACGATCCCTGCACGCGGGCACGAGCGCGAGCACCGCGAGTACGGCGGCCGCACGGGTTCCCGGACGGATGTTCCTACTCACGAATCCCCCCTCACCCGGTCCTGAGCGTTCTACCCCGAGCGGGGCATCACGGTTTCGGGCTATGGGGTCCGTTTGCTCTCGACCACACGTTCACACTATCGGTACTTCGCCTTCAGCTGACCCCACGAGATTTTCGCGACCGGGGTCGTCCCATCCACGGCAATGCTAAATGCCGTGTTGGCTGCGCCCCCGTACCAACCCCACGAATCGCCGCCGGTGCCACTATTGTTGGTCGCCTGTGCGACGGCGTAGAACCGGTACGTCCCGGCCACGGCAGGGGCCGTCCACTGGAAGCTCCAACTGCGAAGCGTCTTGCTGGAGTGCGTGAGCTCACCGTTCGAGACCTTGTTCCCGGTTCCGGCCGTGAACGTGCCGCCGCTCGCACTCAGGTTGAATCCGCCGGTGGTGTTGGCCGGCCCGCCTGTGACCGAGATCGTGTAGTTGCTCACGGACCCGACCTGCACGGTTTGCGGCCCGGTGATGGACACCGTGACCGCACCCGCGGCGTTCGGAGTCGAGCTGTGGCAGTTGCAGCCAGTCGCCGAGGTCGAGCAGCCGGTCTTGCCACTTGCGTTGGCCATCAGATGCGCGGCCCAGAACACGAGGCTGGCGGTCATGAGCAGACCAACGAACTTCGGAGACGCGGTGATGGACGGACGACGTGACATGTGAGGGCCTCCTCAGCGAGAGAGTACCGGCAGTGAAACACCCCCACCCACCTGGGGGTCATGCTCGGGAGCGGCGTCGGCCGGGGAGGACTACAAGAGCGGCGAGCCTGGTTCGACCACCCAAAGTGCGCGACGCACGCGATGTGCCAGGGGTCGGCCCTCTCCGGAACCCACGGCGCCACAGGCGCAAGGCCGCCCGGCTGGCCGCCGGATTGGATCGACCCGCATGTCGGATCTGGCAGGCGCCCGCCAGACTGGCAGGGAGAATCGCGTGCTGGTCTCGGCCGGGTCGCCCAAACCGCTTGGCGAACATGACGACCTCCAATGTCGCTAGGTTGCGGCCTTACTGCGGGAAGGAACCGCCGGACCTCCAGCGGACGTTACCGCCGTCCCACAGCCCCACGTCGCCGTTGTCCACAATCACGGCTTCGATGCCTGCGCTCTCGCCGCACTCAATCGGCGTTGCGGTTCCGGGGACCGGCAGTGGGAAGCAAAGGGCTGGCCCAAAGGGATCCACTCGATACGAGAAGCGATCCTTGACCTCATAGGAACCACGCGAGGCCAGATGTTGCCCGTACGTGCGAAACTCACGCGCGCGAGCGAGACCCAGGAGACTACTCGCTCTCGTTCTTGTCCCCGTTTTCCTCGGTGCTCTGCGATGCTGCGTCTGGCGTCGCATCGGGAGACGAACTCAAAATCCCGTGAGGCTCAAACCTCGTGCGGGTTCGACCCTCGCCTCCGGCACCATCCATCAACGAGTTGCGGGTCTCACCTTCTTGGGCGTCGTCGCTCGCACCCGCGGCTGCCGAATGTTGCCCAAACGAGCGCGAGCCACGAGGCGCGGTCATCCACGGGTGCGGGTGAAGCGGCTCGACAGGCTGCCCGCTGCGAGGCCCGGCGCGAAGCTACGGGTTGAGAGACTCCGCTACCTCGGCCAGGCGCTAGGGCTCGCTCCGCTCGATGTGGAGCGTGACCCGATACGCGGACCACGGAATCGGGACGGCGTCCTGCGGATAGGGATCGAGCCGCACGGCGGTGATGCGATAGCCCATCGCCTCGGCGGTGCCCGAGCCATGCCCTTCAACCGAGATCCCGACCTGCTGGGTCTGATGGTTCGCGTTCGTGAGCGTCAGCTGAACGCCGGCTTCTCCTTGCCAGAAGCACCTCACGTTCGTGGGGCAGCGACTGTCGCCCTGCACCTCGCGGAAGCCGATCTCGACGTTGTCGGGCTGGACCGTCACGTGCCGGCCGACCGCGAGCGTGAAGTCGCTCGGAATG
>DASTBI010000139.1 GCA_035712145.1 Candidatus Eisenbacteria bacterium
ACTCAAAATCCCGTGAGGCTCAAACCTCGTGCGGGTTCGACCCCCGCCTCCGGCACCAATCTCAGAGCAGCGTCGTGCTAGTCGTCAGCCTTCCCCTCGCCCCAGGTCTTCGATAAGACCTCCAGCTGGCTGCCGAAGCTGCAGAGCGAAGCGACAAGCGTGGCTGCATCATCCACTCGCTGGAGCTGCACCTCCAACCCGTCCTGCTCGGTGTGGTGATCCCAGATCATGAGAACCTGGCCATCGTTCGCGACGGCATACAGGTCCAGCCCCGGGCTCGCGAAATCCATGGGGCGGGTAGAGAGGTACTCGGCCAGAAGGCGCCGCTCAGTGGGTCCAAATTCGACGGCTGCCCACTGATCGTCCTCCTCGCCAAGCCCAAAGTGTGGCAGCCCACCATAACGGGGAAAGAGGAGCCACGTACTCGCAACGTCGAGGATTCTCTCCGCAACTTCCGAACGGAACCCGGTCGGTTCTTCGGTCGAGAACTGAACCACGACGGTACGGGCCGGGCCTCCCAGGTACGAGAGCTGAGCCCCGATGCCGGCCTCGGGTCCGGCCAACACCAGCCCCCCCTCCCGCAGTGCTTGTTCGAAGTCAGATTCAGCAACGAGTCTCATACTGGACACCCAGCCCAATTCGCCTGCCAAGGCAGGGTACTAGCAAAGAGGCGAGCCCCCCCGTTATCGACCCTGCCGTGTGAGGGCTTGAAGCTGGGGTGGTCACTAGCCTCCCTATGGCTGGCCTATGGCCGAAATGCACCGAAGGTTGTGACTCCGCTACCTCGGCCACGCGCTCTAGGGCTCGCTCCGCTCGATGTGGAGCGTGACCCGATACGCGGACCACGGAATCGGGACGGCGTCCTGGGGATAGGGATCGAGCCGCACGGCGGTGATGCGATAGCCCATCGCCTCGGCGGTGCCCGAGCCGTGCCCTTCAACCGAGATCCCGACCTGCTGGGTCTGATGGTTCGCGTTCGTGAGCGTCAGCTGGACGCCGGCTTCTCCTTGCCAGAAGCACCTCACGTTCGTGGGGCAGCGACTGTCGCCCTGCACCTCGCGGAAGCCGATCTCGACGTTGTCGGGCTGGACCGTCACGTGCCGGCCGACCGCGAGCGTGAAGTCGCTCGGAATG